>CANCOG010000498.1 GCA_947379685.1 Flavipsychrobacter stenotrophus
CCTCTGACAAATCCTTTCTGATATTATCTTGACTGACATTCAATAATACAGAAAGTAACTTTGCTTTTTGTGAAGTATTCAATTTCAAGTCGTTCAGCTTATCAAGCAATCCAAGATGATGAAGCAATAAAATTTGTTGACCTTTGGTTGTATATTCCTTTTTGGCCGTTTTATTTATTTTATTCTCTACTGCTTCAAGCCTGTCGGAAAGCTCCCGAAGGTCTTGTTGCAAATGCATATCCTTTAGAGTTTGTAAGACGTTCATAGTGAATTACTTAAAAAATGCGTGATTTAATAGCTTGTTTGCGTTATCCTCCTGTGATATTTTTATGTACTTCAAAAATGCTTTCTCCGTTCTATGTCCGGTAATTTTCATTATCGAAATTGAGGGAATATCATTTAAGTAGGCATTGGTAGCAAAAGACCTTCTAGCAGTATGCACAGTAATCAATTTGTACTTAGGCACTGTAAGAGACTGCTTTTGACCACCTTTTGTAAAATTAATGGTTTCATTATCATTGATTTTAGCTTTCTCCCCTAATTCTTTTAAATACTCATTCATTTTTTGGTTACTGATAACCTTGGGGACATTTCCGCTGTATTTTTCCAGTATGTTTCTGATATAGGTATGAAGGGGAATAATTACGATTTCACCTGTTTTCACTGTTTGAATTTTAATTTTGCTGCCCTTGTCGATAAAATTCTGAACGTCCAGCATTGCCAAATCGGAGAAACGCAATCCGGTATAACAGCCAATAATAAACAAATCCCTGACCTTATCTAACCGCTCATTCTCCGTTAAATCTAAATCATACATTGATTTTATTTCACCGGTTGACAGGTAGATACTTTCGGACTCTTCATTTACTTTCCTGAATTTTGAGTGCTTATGGGACAGGTTTTTAGTAAGCCCTTGATCAATAGCCTCATTCATAAATACTTTAAGATTTTTCACGAAGCCGCCAATTGAATTGGTATAATAACCTTTGTCGCTAAGGTGCTTAACGAAGCTTTCATAAAAATCGAGGTCAATACTTTCAAAGGTAATTTGATTCTTTACCGTCTCCTGGTATTCCTTTAATACACGCAGTGCCTGCGAGTACTGCTTTACTGTATTTAATTTCTTATTTGACTTAGCGATAAAATTTTCAACAAATGCAAAAAAATCCTTCTTATCAGTTTGTTGGACTTCTTTACTCAGAGCGATATGAATAGCTTCCCTAAGTTGCTCCTTAGTAACTTGCTCTTTATCATTTATCAACTTGCGATAAGTATTCATTACCGCATTCTCGCAATTGCCGAGGGTGGTATTGAATTCACTATAGTTTGAAAACGACCTTGTTTCCCGCGCCCTGCTATTTTCAGGGTTCCAAAATTTGGGAGTAATCTTTTGTTCGGTCGAAAATTTCCACTGGAGACTATTAAACCGGAACACCAGATAAACAAGTGTTGCAGATGTTGATTTTGGTTCCTTTAAAACGAAGGATACAGCAGCCATTGAAGTAAGTTTAATTACAGCAAAGATAATGAAAGGGGATGATACAGGGGATGAATTTATTTTACCTAGTTTTATTTCATTTTACTTTAATGAATGGTAAATAAGCCACTGTAAAGGCTTTCAGCCTATTGTAAATATACTAAAATAAAAGCAGATAAATTAAAAGTGCTCCCGTCTGGGGCACAAAAATGAGAGAATTGAATCAATTCTCTCATTTTTCATTTTCATTGTCAAAAGTTTTGCAAAATCGAAATTTGCTAGTATCGAAACGCCCTCCCCCAACAAGCATCAAAAAAGCCAATATAATGACAGAAGTAGAACAAGCCTTGCTGCTCCCTACGGAAACTGATGTAGTAATTAGGATTTGTGAAATAATATGGTCAAAGATTGAAAAGGCTAACGATTCCTTACTAAATCTGACTGAACCAGAGCGCATTTTTGCGTATGTTCAGATGCTTGACGGTCAAGTAAATAACGGCGGATTCGATCAATTTTTTTTCAATTATTCTGGTGAATACGCCCATGAAATTCTGTTTGCCTGTGAAAAAATTAAAGCTTTTAAAACTGCAAGCTTAGTAAAAACAGCAATAGAAAATTTTCCATTATTGCCGGTACCAAAGGACACAACACTCAGGCGTAAACTGATGGAAAATTTGGATGAAAAAATTTCCTTCGAATGGGACAAATTGGATACGAAATTCTATCAGAATGAAGAAAATCCAGAAGAATTACTTATTAATTTTGTAAAGGCACATATTGAGGCGTTCTCTTAGAATCGAAAATCCAAGTCTAGTAACTCAAATGAAATTCTACCCCTTTCTTTTGACATAACAATTGAAAGAAACTGGCTACCACGACCAGCGCCCCCTTTGTACATCCTTTTTTTGCATTTCAAACGGTTAACCCACCTTAAATTTAAATTAATTGCCTTCAGGTAGCAGCCAATATCAACCAAACCTCTACCCCATCAAAACCACACACAATTTAACCAGACAGGTAACAAACCATTTATTCTTGCCTGATCCACCTACCCAAATGCCTACTCTGAATAGATTCTTTAAGGAAATAAGTTGCGTTGGGTTTAAAATTGCATCGAAGTTATTATGACATCATTCAGCTCCCAAAAATCGTCCTTGGAAAACTAAGGTATGAAACTGGATTGCAAGGAACAGCTTACAAATACCCAGTATGATTTGAAAGTGAAAGGAGAAGATAAATGAAAACTCGCGTTAGCTATACCTTCAAGCAAACTCCCAAACCCAATTCGCTAGTCATTAACCATTATTTCCCCGTTAGGTTTTTCAGCTTATCCTTGGTCGCTGCCATAGCAACTATATTAAGCGCCATTTTATAATATTTTATTGCATCGGTGGTGTCTTTCTCGTGAGCGTAAAAATCGCCCATACTGTCATAGACATTTCCGCTCGCAGGGTAATGATCTATGTTCATCTTAAAAAAGGCCAGTGCCTTATCAGTCATTCCTGAATTCATGCAGCTATAGGCAAGTGAATTGATAAAGTGTTCCGGCGGATGTACCTGAACTCCCAGGCGACTGGATTCGTATCTAAAATGTGTTTCAATAATATTTTTTGCAGAGTCAGCGCTGGTGCTGCTATCAAATAGTTCGGCATATGCAGTAAACGCGTAATCACGAAAGATAAAGTGCAGGGCATCATACGCACCGCGAAACGGCACCGAATAGTGATCTTCATCTTCGTAATAGTTATAATCCCAATTGAGGCGCGTGGGTTTCTTTTGCTGCAGGTGATCTATAAGCGTGAGGATTGAGCGGATATGGTCGTTTTCATGTGCTGTATCCTGTTTTACATGCCGAAGATCCATATCTGTACTCATGGTATTGGCCATAGCTACAAACAGGAACTTATTCTGAAAATCAGTTTGTCGCAGAAGCGTATCGGCCTGATGCAGCAATCTACAATTGTCCCAGGTAAGACTCGGGTCAAGTGCTATAAACGCATTAAATGGCTGGGCATGATGCAGCAATGTATTTATGACCGTTAAACCACCATAGGAATGTCCCAGTAACACCCGGAAAGGGTCAGGATGATATAGGGAATCGACGTGCGGGATCAGTTCCTTTTCAATAAATGCACTGAACAGCTCACCTTCCCCATTTTCATCATCGATCGAGGTATCAGCGGTTGGGGTAAGGTCACGGGTGCGGTTTGTATTCAATATACCTACCACCATCATATCGGGACAAACCATATTACCGTTTTCCTCGCTGAGTTGGTCTATCATTCCCGTAAACGAATGGAAATGTGCCTCCCCATCCAGCAGGTACACTACCGGATAGTGTTTTTGCCCACAAAAAACCGGGTTGTTAAAGCAGTTGGGTACGTATACCCATATCTTTCTGTTCTCTTTAAGGATATGGGAATAAACGCTATCGACAAAGCCTATTTCTATGCGGCTTCCAGTAACCGCCACTAATTCCTTTCTATGCTCCCGGGCTCCATGGCAAGAAAAAAGGGCCAACAATACAACAATCAGGTATCTGTAGTTATCGCTCATGCACATACCAAATTTAATCATTTTGTGTATGTTGGCAAAATAAAAAAACACTGCTGGGCTGGGCATTTCTAAAACCATGATTCCGTTTTTTGGAAAACACAGCTATTTAACCGCCGCCCTGAACTTGCCTACAAGATTCCTGATCAAATTTTAATGTACATACACATAATGTGCAGATAAATCCTTAAATTTACTTTTGAAAATCAAACAGAAACGTGGGGCATTGACGCTATAAATTTTTC
>CANCOG010000499.1 GCA_947379685.1 Flavipsychrobacter stenotrophus
AAAGCTACAGGTGAAGGGCGGCGCGGCAAATCCTGCACCTCCGATCGGCCCGGCGCTCGGCTCAAAAGGCGTCAACATCATGGAATTCTGCAAGCAGTTCAACGCTCGTACGCAGGATAAAGTGGGTAAAATTCTTCCAGTAACTCTTACTGTTTACACCGACAAGTCTTTCGACTTTGTGATCAAGACTCCTCCGGCTGCTGTGCAGTTGATGGAGCTCGCCAAGCAACCTCATGGTTCTAAAGAGCCAAACAGGATAAAAGTTGGTAAGGTAACCTGGGCGCAGGTTGAAGAAATCGCCAAGGACAAAATGCCCGATCTTAACTGTTTCACGCTGGAAAGCGCCATGAAAATGGTAGCTGGTACTGCGCGCAGCATGGGCTTCACTGTTGAGGGTTCTGCACCCTGGGCTTAATTATCCACCTTATTTAAATTTTTTGATGCAATGGCAATCACAAAGAAAAGAAAAGCTGTAGAGGCTAAACTCGATAAAACAAAACAATATTCACTTGCTGAGGCTTCGGCAATTGTGAAGTCAATAAATCTTACCAAGTTCGATAGCTCTGTTGATATTCATATCCGTCTGGGAGTTGATCCTAAGAAGGCTGACCAGGCTATCCGCGGCACAGTAAACCTGCCACATGGTACTGGTAAAACAAAGCGCGTACTCGTACTTTGTACACCAGATAAAGAAGCTGAAGCAAAGGCAGCAGGCGCTGATTTCGTTGGTCTGGATGAATTCATTCAGAAAATTGAAAGCGGCTGGACAGATGTGGACGTAGTAGTTGCTACCCCATCGGTGATGCCTAAGATTGGTAAACTGGGTAAAATTCTCGGACCTCGTAACCTGATGCCTAACCCTAAGACAGGTACAGTTACCAACGACGTAGCCAATGCGGTTAACGAAGTTAAGGGCGGTAAAATTGCCTTCAAGATTGATAAAGCTGGTATCATTCATGCCTCTATCGGCCGTTGTTCATTCGCACCTGAAAAGATAGCTGAAAATGCTCAGGAGCTGATCAACACACTGGTACGTATGAAACCTGCAACTGCTAAAGGTGCTTATTTGAAAGGCATCAGCATGGCTGCAACAATGAGTCCTGGTCTTACTATTGATACCAAGACTGTAGCGTAAATCAATTCGACAATTAGCCAATTTGACGATTAGTGAATTGGTTGATAAAAATTTACTAATTAATTTGAATAGATCGGTGGTTAACAATTGTCGAATTGCCGAATTATCAAATTGCCAAATTTTAAAAAAATGACACCAGCTCAAAAAAATGAAGTTATAGGCGTACTGAAAGAAAAATTCGCCCAGTACGATAATTTTTACGTCACCAATACCGAATCATTAACGGTAGCACAGGTGAGCAAGCTGCGCCGTCTCTGCTTCGAAAAGAACGTAGAACTGAAGGTAGCTAAGAATACCCTTATCCGTAAGGCTCTTGAGAGCTTTAACGATGAAGGCAAATATGGTGAAGTTTATCCGTCATTGAGCGGTGTAACTGCACTTATGTTCTCTGATTCTCCAAAAGAACCAGCACTTATCCTTTCCTCTTTCCGCAAAACAAACAAGGAAAAACCTGTGTTGAAAGCTGCGTTGATAGGTTCTGATACCTTCACTGGCGATCACGAATTGGTGAACCTTACGAAGATCAAGACGAAGAACGAGCTTATCGGCGAAGTTCTCGGCTTGTTGCAGTCTCCTGCACAGCGCGTATTGGCTGCATTGTTGCACCACCACGAAAGCAAGGCAGAAGGCGTTGCTGCAGAGTAATTTGACAATTCGGCAATTTGACAATTATTACGTGCTAAAGCACTTGCGGAATTAGAAAATTGCAGAATTAAAACCCGGCATTTGAGGAATTGGCTAATTGCCGAATTATCAAATTGCCGAATTAAATCCGGCTTCCAAGTCAATATATAAGAGTAAAGAGTACCAACAATTTTCATTTAAAAAAACAATTTTAAAAATTCATACAATGGCAGACGTTAAAGCATTAGCGGAACAATTAGTTGCTCTTACTGTAAAGGACGTACAGGAATTAGCAAACGTATTAAAAACAGAATATGGCATAGAGCCAGCTGCTGCCGCTGCAGTAGTAGTAGCAGGTGGTGGCGAAGCTGCTGCTGCTCCAGCTGAAAAAACTGCTTTCAATGTAATATTGAAATCAGCAGGTGCTTCTAAACTTAACGTTGTTAAGATAGTGAAAGACCTTACCGGCCTTGGCTTGAAAGAAGCTAAAGAACTCGTTGACGGCGCACCTAAGAACGTGAAAGAAGGCGTTAGCAAGGGCGAAGCTGATGATATCGCTTCTAAGCTGAAAGAAGCTGGTGCTGATGTTGAAATCGCTTAATTCTTTTTCAATCAGATACTTAATAAAAAAGCACTCCGGATGGGGTGCTTTTTTATTGTTACCGTCCGTCGCCTGTTGTTCAACACCTTCGGTGTTGGTGTTTTACGTTCCGGTACGTTCTCCACGATGGCAATAGGGATCACCGACGGCTATTGTTGTTGAAGCCCTCCGGGCTTCTTAAAGTAAATGACATTGCACATTCCGGGTTTCGATCAGCACTTTTGACTTTTTCAACCTCCCCTTACCCATCATATGTAGAGGACTCAGTTGCCCAACTGCTTCTGCTGCCTGTAATACAATCTGGTCTTAGTTATTTTACTAAACGCAGCATAGGCGGACAGTTTGCAGATCATGTACCCGTAAAAGCCATCGAGGAAGCCGCGCCTTACAATGTACTCATGGAAAAAGTGCCACGTGGGCGAGAAAAGCATTTTAAAAATAGTCGCGTCTTTATTGTTGAGCACGGCCTCGCGGGCACCGAGTTCAGAATATTTTTCAATTTTCTGGAGGTGTTCGCTTACTGACGAATAACTGTAGTGTAGCATATCACCATCGAGAAGTCCCTTTTTTTCTTCTGCGTCCAGTTCCCAGTATTCGTGTACTTTACGCTCTATCCAACGGCCCTTCGTGCGGTTGTATAAACGTGTCTGCCGGTCGGGATACCAGCCACTGTGCCTTATCCACTGACCACAGTATTTTGTCAGCCTGGCCATTTCATATACATTGAACTTAGGGTCTTTCTTTACCTTCATGATGCTCTGACGCAATTCAGGAGTCAGGGCCTCATCAGCATCGAGCGATAATATCCAGTCGTTGCTGGCCTGGCTGGTTGCAAAGTTCTTCTGCTCGCCATAACCCATAAATTCCTTACTTACCACCCGTGCATTATAGCTTTGTGCAATTGCAACTGTGTTATCGGTAGAGAAACTATCGACAACTACAATTTCGTCGGCCACATCTTTAAGTGAGATAATACACCTGTCCAGATTCTTTTCTTCATTAAATGTAATAATGACAATGCTGAGCTGGATCATGTAACGGCTAACCGGTTGTATATTGATTTGAGGCGTAAAATTATATCAATCTCTCCGATGTCGTTTACAAATCAGAAAAAATAATGTTTTTGGAGCTTCCTGCTTTGTTATGGAAATATTGCTGTCTCTTCAAGTTTAGCAAAACCTGCATCTGTAGAATTCCTGAATTGCTTACTTTTGCCGCCTAATATTCCACTATGTCGCAAATAGAAACAGGCCAGCGTGTTATACGGTCCCCAAGGGGAAGTGAACTAACTTGTAAGAACTGGGTAACGGAAGCCGCTTACCGCATGATTCAGAATAATCTTGACCCTGAAGTTGCTGAACGCCCTGAAGACCTGGTAGTTTATGGGGGTATTGGTAAGGCTGCACGTAACTGGGAAAGTTTTGATAAGATACTTGCGTGCCTTAAAGACCTGGAAGAAGATCAGACCTTGCTGGTACAAAGCGGCAAGCCCGTGGGTATTCTTCGTTCGCACAAAAATGCACCAAGGGTAATTATTGCCAACAGTAACCTTGTTGGCCGCTGGGCTACCTGGGAAGTGTTTCGCGAACTGGAAGCCAAGGGACTCATGATGTATGGACAAATGACTGCCGGAAGCTGGATCTATATTGGTTCTCAGGGCATTGTGCAGGGTACATATGAAACTTACTTGTCGCTGGCCAACATTCATTTTGGTGGATCTTTGAAGGGCACATTAAATGTCACTGCCGGGCTTGGCGGAATGGGTGGCGCACAGCCACTGGCCATTACCATGAATGAGGGCGTTTGCCTTGCAGCAGAAATGGAAGCGTGGCGTATTCTTAAACGTATAGATACAAAATACCTCGATAAATGGACCTCTAATAT
>CANCOG010000500.1 GCA_947379685.1 Flavipsychrobacter stenotrophus
ATTGTTCCTGGATCTGCACGTTGGTACTGAATACCACATCGGCAGGCGCGCAGGAATTTTCCTTGACCTTTCCACCGGTGTTTCTACCCTCGGATTGGCCATACACGGACGTTAATTCAATTTAGCCCTTATAACCTGTTATCAGGAAAAAATAGAAATCCCCGCTTCTGAATGGAAGCGGGGATTTTTGTCCATGCAGGTTTATCACTACTGACGTTTACTGAATGACAATCTGCTTTGTAAATCTTTCATTATTTGCAATCACAGTAATGAAATAAAATCCTTTGGGAACATTTAGCTTAATTGAATATTCTTTGTTGGTTGTGATCATTTGTTCATTTATTAACTCCCCCAGTATATTTTTGATGATTAGTTGTGCTTTGTCATTAAATCCAGAAGACAAATTGACGGAAAACACACCACTGTTTGGACTTGGGTAAACACTTAACGCACTTAGGGTCCCTATAACTTTGTCTGCACTGTTAGTACATGAGGCCAGAGAACGAACCAATATTGGAAACCTTGCTGTGTCGGTACCACATGAATTGGTGACCATGTACAAAATTGTATCCTGTCCACTCGCGAGACCAGTTACTAGACCAGAGCTGTTCACGGAGACAACTCCGCCGCTAACACTACCCCACATGCCTCCCGAAACACTGCCTGATAAGCTAGTTGTGTCACCTGGGCAAAGGCTATCAGTTCCTGAAATGGTACCTGCGTATGGGAGGGGGTTGACGGTTAGTGTTGTTGTAACCAGCGATGTGCCACAGCTATTTGAAACAGAATAAGAAATAATTGAACTTCCCGGTGCCAATCCCGTAACAAAGCCCGCACTACTAATAGTTGCACAGGCCGATGCCCCGCAACTCCATACCCCCCCGGCCGCAGTATCTGTAAATAAAGCCGTAGCGCCAGCGCAAAGACTTACAGGACCGGCTATAAAACCAGCGTCAGGCGACGTGGCAACTATTATAGTATCAGTTGCCGAAACAGTTCCGCAGCTATTTGTAACTGAATAAGAAATAACTGTAACGCCTGGAGAGACACCCGTTACTATTCCCCCAGAACTTACGGTTCCAATTGCAACGCTCCCGCTGGTCCAGACTCCCCCCATTGAAGTATCAGAAAGCACAATCATTCCTCCACCCGCACACAGTGAACTTGCTCCTGAAATAATACCAGCATATGGCAACGGAGATACTAAAACAGATTTTGTAGCCATAGCTGTCCCACAACTATTTGTAACCAGATAAGAGATTATTGCAGAACCAGCGGCAACACCAGTTACTATTCCGGTGGTACCGACCGTAGCATTAGAGGTGGAGCTACTGCTCCAGACTCCTCCTGTACAAGTATCTGACAATGTAATTACTGATCCTGCACATACAACAGAGGCCCCAGAAATAATACCTTCGCGAGGTAGCGGTCTAACCGTTATTGTATCGATAGCTAAAGCGGCACCACAACTATTTGCAAGAGAGTATGAAATCACTGAAATTCCCGCAGCAATTCCGGATACAATACCTCCACTGCTTACACTGGCAACTGAAATTGTGCTACTACCCCAAATCCCCCCTGAAGTTGAATCCGTCAAAGAAATGATGGCACCTTCACAAACAGAAGTTGACCCAATTATGTGACTTACATAGGGAACCGGATTTACAACGACTCTGTGCGATGAAATGAAAGTGCCGCACCCGGAAGTAACAGAATATATAACAGTATCTGTGCCTACGGCGATTCCGGTAGCAACCCCATACGAAGTAGTCGTAACAATACCTGAAGCCGCCACAACCCATGTTCCTCCTGGAATCCCAGTGGTCAAGGTAACTGCGGTGCCAACACAAATCGAGTCAGGGCCCAAAATGGGAAGAAATTGTCGTTGGCCAATTTCCCTTATTCGCGCGTTTTGTTCATCAGTAAAAAAAATTTGCCCTGCATACAATGACAGAGCATAGGGATCGTTTACTTCAGCTATTGCAGCGGGTCCACCGTCGCCCGTCAGCCCTCCTATCCCTATTCCTGCCAGTGTATTAATAATGCCTGATGAAGATATTTTTCGAATTCGATTATTAGCACCCTCAGCAATATAAATCTGGCCCAGGCTATCAATTACAACCCCGGCTGGGCCATTTAAACTTGCTACAGTTGCAGGACCACCGTCACCTAATCCGGAAGATGACCCACCTCCGGCAATTGTTCTAATTATACCCAATGTATCAATTTTTCTTATCCTGCTATGATTATAGTCAGCAAAATACACATTCCCAATTGAATCGACTGTAATACCGATTGGTGTAAAGAAGCTAGCCGCCGTAGCAGGCCCACCATCGCCTGAAAATGTTGTTGCACCTGTTCCCGCTATAGTACTAATAATTCCCGAGGTATTGATTTTGCGAATCCGGCTATTGCCATCATCTGCTACATAAATATTCCCCCACCTGTCTATTGCCACCCCCCTGAGTCCGCCAAATTTCGCTGCCGAAGCCGCTCCTCCGTCGCCGCTAAAACCCCATGTGCCCATCCCCGCAAAAGTAGAAATTATGCCTGATGGAGTTATTTTTCTGATACAAGCATTATCACCATCGGCAACGAATAAATTGCCTGACGGGTCAAATACTATCCCCTCGGGGCCATGCAAACTAGCAGCCGTTGCTTGCCCTCCATCGCCGCTATAACCAGCAGAACCAGTTCCTGCAAACGTACTTATTACTCCGGTCGTCGTAATTTTGCGAATTCGGTTATCGTCTGCAATGTAAAGGTTGCCAGCAGCATCAAATGCAATTCCCTGTGGTCGGTTTAATTGAGCTGCCGTAGCAGCGCCCCCGTCGCCGCTAAACCCAGCCGAAGTTCCTACAACGGTAGTGATATTATCACACGATGACGTTGATGAAGCGACAAAAATTGGATGCTGAACTACGGTGGTGCCACAACCATTAGTAACAATATAACTAATTGGGGTACAGCCAAAAGCCAAACCTGTTACCTGCCCTGTGCTATTAACAGTTGCAACCCCCGGCAACCCCGAAATCCAGTTTCCACTTAAAGTTGTATCGGTCAATGTCGTTGTATCACCGGACCACACAGAAGTGCGTCCTTCAATTAAACCCACAACCGGTGCGCAGGTACTCTTATTCACCTTCCTCACACGGCCGTTGACCAAATCGCTAACGTAAATATTCCCTGAAGAATCAACATCAACCGACAACGAATATTGAAATGTTGCTGTTGTAGCCGGGCCACCATCACCACTAAATCCTAAAGATCCGGTTCCGGCAAATGTACTGATAACGCCTGCTGTGTCTATTCTTCGTACAAGATTGTTTCCGTTGTCAGTAAAATAGATAACACCGGAATTATCGACTGCTACAGATTTTGGAAGGGAAAGGTTGGCGGCGGTGGCTTGCCCACCATCGCCACTATACCCAGAGGTCCCCGTACCGGCAATAGTATTAATAACGCCTGAAGTATTGACCATTCTAATCCTGTTATTGGAGCCGTCAGGGATATATAGGTTGCCAAATTTATCAACAGCTATACCTTGAAGAGAACTCAATTTCGCTGCTGTTGCCGCGCCACCATCACCACTGAACCCAATAGTTCCATTGCCTGCAGCCGTAATAATAACTCCAGAAGTCAAAACTTTACGTACTCTATGATAAACGTGATCTGCGAAATAGACATTCCCGCTGAAATCAACGGCAATTTCAGTCGGATATATTGTTGCATCAGTTGCCGCACCGCCACTAAATTCTTTTCAAATATCCACTACCCCAACGCATTCACCCCGCACCAGGCCATCATGCCCATACCGGTTATCATGGCGTTTTCGTCGATGTTAAAATGGGCATTGTGTACTGGGGCTGTAAATTCATTGTTTGGACTGCGTGTGCCTATGCGGAAGAAGCAACCAGGTAAATGATGAGTGTAGAAGCTGAAATCTTCACCGGCCATACGCATATCCAGTTGGTGCACTTTGTCGGGGCCAAGAAATGTTTTGGCCCAGCCTTCAGCCTGGGCCGTGAGCGCTGGGTCGTTAAATAACGATGGGTAGCCTACCGGTATTTCTACCGTTGCTTTAGCGCCATATGCGGCACATGTCTGTTCCGTAATTTCTTTTATCCACCTGTGTGCCTCGTAACGCCATGGCTCATTCATGGTGCGGAATGTGCCCAGTATTTCTACTTTGTCGGGTATTACATTAGTGGCAAAGCCTCCCTGAAT
>CANCOG010000501.1 GCA_947379685.1 Flavipsychrobacter stenotrophus
TACCAACTGCAAGTATCAGCGGTACAGCTTCAATATACGCTGGAGCAAGTACAAACCTTTCGTTCTCAGGGACAGCAGGTGCACTGGTAACATTTACTTTGTCAACGGGTGGTAGTGATACGATTACCCTTAATGGATCAGGTGCCGGCATTCGCTCTGTTAGTCCGGTTGCCACAACTACTTATAGTGTAACAACTGTTGTATCAACCGCAGGGTGCAGTGCAACCATTACCGGGTCAAATGCTACTGTTACGGTTACAACAGCTCCATTCGCTAATATTTCAGGGACTGCAACGGTTTGCGCTGGTGTCAGCTCTAACTTGTCGTTCAGCGGTACAGGCGGTGCACTGGTGCGTTACACAGATGGTGTAAGCTTAGATAGCGTTACGCTCAGCGGAACAAGCGGTGGTGCAGGTTCAGCAATCGTTTCAGTAACTCCACTTTTTACAACTACATATTCGCTTACCTCGATGACCACTGGTGCAACAACTATCACGGTCTCAGGTTCTGCAACGATTACAGTAAATAGTCTTCCTGTCGTTCCGGCAATTACGGGTACTACATCAGTTTGTATTGGTTCAACAACCACTCTGGCGGATACAGCAACTGCAGGAACATGGACCAGCGCAACTACATCGGTAGCTACTATTTCTGCTTCGGGTGTCGTTACAGGTGTAACAACAGGTACATCTGTAATATCCTATCAGAAAACAAATGCCTGTGGAACTACAACTGTTACTACTACTGTTACCGTCAATCCATTGCCTACAGCAGGCATCAGCGGAACTGCTACCATCGTTTCAGGTACCAGCACTAATATTGCTTTTACAGGTACAGCGTCTGCAACAATTACCTATACCGTTAATGGTGGGTCGCCAGTAACCATCGCTCTTGATGCAACTGGTAATGCGACGCTTTCGGTAGCTCCAACTGTTACCACAGCGTACACTATAACAAGTGTGACTTCGACTGCCGGCTGTACTCAGACCGTGAGTGGTACTGCCAATGTTACGGTTGTTACTCCGTTCTCAACGGGTACACTTGCTGTCGTTCGCCTTGGAGATGGAACATCTACACTTAACGGTAACGGAGCAGCCAATACCGTAATAGAATATACTACTTCAGGTAGTGCAACTGGTGTAACATTACCATTGCCAACCTCTGGCGCTAACAGGCTGGTGACCAGTGGTTCTGCAACTTCAGAAGGCATGATGTCACTAGATTCGGAACGTACTCATCTCATTATCAGTGGCTACGACACAACTGCCGGAACAGGTAGTGTAGCCAGTGCCGGGGGGGTAAGAAGGACCATCTTCTCCGTGTTGCCTACTGGACTTTACTCTGCGGTTGCTGATGTTTCACAGACATATGCGTATGCAGGTAACAATATGAGGAGTGCTACAGCTGCAGGTTCAAAGTATTATGCGGGTGGTACAAGTGGAACAATTGCTACAGGCGCTGTTCAGTTAATGGGGCCAACTACTTCTAAGAGAGTAAATAGCAGCACATCTATTACCAACGTAAGGGTAGTGCAGGTATTTAATGGTCAGCTTTATTTCATGACAGGATCGGCTCCGATAGGTGTTTATGCCGTAGGTACTGGATGCCCTTCTGATACTGGAAATGCAACAACATACTTGACCATGTCAGGTACTGCGCCAACTAGTCCTTATGGATTTGCTATAAGCCCAGATAATAATACACTTTACCTCGCTGATGACGCTGCGAGTACCGGTGGTATATTCAAGTACACCAGGAGCGGCGGAACAGGGACATTCGCATTCGCATACCGTGTTACAACTACAGGTGCTAGAGGTTTGACAGTTGACTTTACCACGACTCCTTATACTTTGTATGCAACTTCAAACGCTGCTACTGCAAACACCCTGTTTAAAGTAACAGACAATGGAGCCGGTTCTTCAACTACTACCCTTGCTACGGCAGCAACTAATTACATATTCAGAGGTGTGACATTTACTCCAAGTGCATATGGTAAAGTTGGTGTAACCACTGCAGCTGTTTGTGAGGGAGTCAATGATACAGTGATTTTCTATGGTAATCCTGGCTCAACTATCAACTATACCCTGAACGGTTCTGCCGCATCGGTAAGTATTGATAATACAGGAAGAGGTTTTGTAATTGGCAGCTATACTAACGGCACCCCTTCGGATGTTGTTGATACTTTCTCCCTTGTAAGTGTGGTAACATCATTGGGTACTACGACTATTACAGGAAGCGCAACAATTACAGTTCATCCAAAACCTTACATACCTGCAATTACAGGTGTAAATACCATTTGTGTTGGCGGTTCTTCTACACTTGCCGATACTGCAACCTATGGTACCTGGAGCAGCAGTGCACCATCGGTAGCTACGGTTTCAACTATTGGTGTAGTCACTGCTTTATCTTCAGGTAGCACTGTTGTTTCTTATTCTGAAACCAATGCCTGCGGTACATCGGTAGCAACTGATACAGTTATAGTTAATAACTTGCCAACCGCCGGAGCTATTACATGTACACCTTCTTCAGCCTGTATAGGTTCCCTGCTTACCATTACTGAGACCGGATCAATCTCTGGTACTGGTACACTTATCTCCTACAACTGGTCTGGCCCAAGTGGCTACACCAATACCGGCACTGCAACTTCCGATACGGTTACTGCTACCTCAACTGGTTTTAGCGGAATCTACAGCCTGACGGTTACTTATCCAGGAGCTGGTTGTACGAGCACTGCTGTCACCAGTTCAACAATCACTGTTAGCGCACCGCCTACTGCATATAGCGTAACTGGTGGCGGCTATTATTGTGGTACCACTGGCCTGGCTGTTGGATTAAGTAACTCAGAAACCGGTGTTAGCTACCAGCTTTATCGCGGCGGTTCAACTGTTGGTTCGGCTGCTTCAGGTAGCACAGGTAGTTCACTATCATTCGGAACTTTTACAACCGCAGGTACCTATACCATTTTGGCTACCGGCCCGGGTGGATGCACCACAGCAATGACTGGCTCGGTTACCATTACGGATGCAAGCGTTGGTTTGTCACTAGGTGGCAGCCCGAGCGTTTGTCAGCCAATAGCTACAGCAACACAGTCTTATTCTTCAGCATTTGGTAGTCCGACTTCGTATAGTATTACTTATGGTTCATCTGCGATTTCAGCTGGGTTTACCAACGTGAGTGGTGCAGGCTTGGGTGGATTTATTTCTCATTCAATTCCAACCGGGGCTACTGGTGTGTTCTCTGGTACACTTACAGTTTCGAATAGCTTTTGTACAAGTCCTGGATATTCCATGAGCCTTACAGTTTATGCTAACCCAACGGCCGCAATTACTTCAGCATTGGCTCCTTGTGCAGGCTACAGCACGAACGTTGTATTCACTGGTACTTCTGGCGCTACAGTTAATTACATGGTGGATAGCGCTAGCATCCTGAATGCTACGCTGACTGGTGGAACATTCTCTTTGAGCACAGGCGTTATCTCGGGTACACATTCTTATACATTGCTCAATGCACATAATGTTGCTTGTAGTAATGCAATAGATACGGTTGTGCTTATTGCGCCGGTTCCGATGCAGTGGACAGGAACTACTTCATCAGACTGGAATAATGCCAGCAACTGGTCTTGTGGATTTGTTCCAGGTGCATCTGACGACGTTACAATTCCTTCAGGGACAGCTCATTCACCAGACATTGCTGCCTCAGCATCAGGAACAACAAGGAATATAGATATCGCTTCTGGTGTTACAGTTACCGTAAACAGCAGTGCTACTTTAAATGTAGCCGGTAACCTGGTAAGTAACGGCTCTGTGAAGGGAAGCGGTACGTTAACCATGAACGGCTCAGGCGCTCAGTCTGTTAGCGGTACGAGCAGCGTGACCAATTTCGATGTAAACAATACCTCGGGTGTGAACGTGGTTACCGGTTCTTTACTTACTATTAAGAGCACCCTTTCTGTAACAAGCGGTACACTGGCAACTAGCGACAGCGTTGTATTGGCATCTGATTCTGCCGGATCGGCTCGTGTAGCTACTTTACCATCTGGTTCTGTTATCAGTGGTAACGTAAAAGTTAACCAGTATTTTACCGGTGGTCGTCGTGCATACCGTTTCTGGGCACATCCATTCAGTATTAGCCTTCCACTTAGCCAGATGACTAACTATATTGATATCTCTGGTCCTGGTGGCTCTGCTAACGGATTTACCACTACAGCTTCTAATGC
>CANCOG010000502.1 GCA_947379685.1 Flavipsychrobacter stenotrophus
CGATTAACGGGGAAGGGCTCCGTAGTCTTTCAGAACCTCATGTAAGAGATCTAAGCGCACTTTGAACCAATCTTTTGATGTGTCGGCAATGGGCATTTCGAAGTTCATGGCAAAGAAATAGGGGTAGTTGCGTACATCGCTTTTGTTCATAGACCCTTCTTTTTCTTTTACATGCACAACGTTTTCAGCAAAGCCAACAACCCAATACAACCATTTGTCACCAACCTTTCCTGTACCGGTTTTGTAATAGAGGTTATATGCCGGAGTCTGTTCCTGCAGCATCATTGTTTTTACAATTCGCTGCGTCCTTTCGGCCATGGGCAGTTCGAAAAAGTACATGCGCTTGAGCAGGCCTGTTTGCTCGTCTGCAGAGATCTTAAGGGAGTCATTGATCCAGAACGAATCAATTTTATTGCCCATATTCATGTTCCCATACTTGCAGGTATCGAGGTAGTGCTGCATTTTTACTGAACCAATGCGGCGGGCTATTTCCTGATAGTAAGCTATATTGCTCACTTTAAAGGCTTCGCGCATATTCATATCCTTGTTCAATTCAGTACGGTCGCGTACAATGCCATCCCATTTTATCATGAGCTGGTCGTCGGGAGCAACAGCTGTTTCCAACGCTACAAGAGAGTTGAACACTTTAAAAGTAGAAGCAGGCATAAAGCGCTTGACACAGCGGTCTTTATTGTAGTAGTGTATGGATTCGTGGTTATTGTCGCGGAGTATGAAGCAGCCATCTTTTATGCCGTATGCCTCAAAGTATTTTCCCCAGTCTTTATTTTCTTTTATCCTGACGTCTTTACAGGAAGATATGAATACAACAATTGATATTAAACAAAAAATACGAAAGCGCATGAAAATCACTGATTGAGTGGCAAAGGTAAAGAATGTAGCTTTCAATACCTCAACGGTGTTTTGGAAATCTGGAATGTCGGAAAAAAGGGACGGTTAACAGTTGCATTTAATTGATCAGCACCCAGCTAAAACCAAACCGCAGCATTGTGTTTTGCATGGCGTACACCGGAGTGTAGTTGACTCCTGATCCGTTAAAATTATAGGCAGTGCTGCCGGTAAACAAAATGGCATTAGTTGCAAACAATTGTTGTAGCTGATCGACCATAATAAAAGCCCTGAAGTGTTTTACCCTGAAATTCAAGAACACGGATAGTTCCGGCGTATTGGTGACGGAAACTTTATTCTGGTAAAAGAACTGATTGAGCACCGCGCTGTAGCCCGAAGGCTTGTAACTGGTGTTGTACCTTACTTCTATTCCGGTTGCTATTTTCAATGCTCTTTTGAACATAGGCCTTTCAAAACTGAGTTGGTTACGGCCCATGAGTAGGGGCACATTTATGGGAGCACCATCATTTACCTGCTGGTATACCAGTTCGTTGTCCAGGAACCAGTTGCCGGCTTTGAATACTTTTTTTACCCATGCCTGAGCCAGGTTAATGGCAGGGGCGTATTGAGCCGGACGTTCCAGTTGGCTGTAATATATATAATTGCTCAGCACGTAGTTTTTAACACCGCCGGAAAACCGGAGTTTTCTGCTCTCAATAGAACCAAACAGTGTTGTGACAGATTCTTTATTATACCCATATGACAGGGTTGCGAATTTGTTGAGGTAGTTATTGTAGCTGTAGGGCCCATCGCCCAGGTTTTGTTCTACTCCTAAAACGAAACTACCGTTGTCCTTCTTAAAATCGCGGCCAATCGATGCTTTAAAATTGATATTGTCGGTATACTGTCCTGTAACGAAAAAGGTAGCTTTGGCGCCATAATTCCATTCTCCGCCTTTCAAGGCTTCTTTTTGTATCTCTGCTGTCACATAGTTGCTGACGATCCGGTTCCTGTTAAGGCCGCCTGTTTGGGTTGGGTCTGAGATAAATTGATCGAAACGATTACCAATACCTGCTGAAAACCTGAGCTGGTTGCTATCTGGGCCAATAAAGCCATTCAGCAGTACACTATTATCTACCCAAACCCACTTTTGTTGGGTCATTACAGAATCACCACCTGGAATATAATAAGATGCCCCGCTATGGCCCAAAGAGGCATCGAATAACGAAATGTACCGTAACGAGTCGGGGGCCAGGTCTTTATATAAGTGTTTTTCAGTGCTCAGTTGCATTTTATGGGTGATGCTGAACCGGGGTTTCAGTCGATAGCTGAATTCGGTTGAATCGGCATTGTAGGTTGTATCCAGAGGCCCAAATGTATAACTATGCTGTAGCAAAAGGCCAAAATCGCGTTGCATATTTGTTACTGTCGACCGGCTTGTGCTGTACTGGCCGTTTTGGTAGGCAGCATCAATTGTGCGCCGGTCAATATATGCTGAATTGTCGAGTTCGGTATCGTTCACAATTCCTCCGTTTTCATCATGTTGTTCCTTATTGTACACCATGCCACAATACAAAACATAGTGTTTGTCCAGGCTTTTAAAGTTGGTAGTAAGGGCGAAATTATCATGGTTGTTCCGCTGGATCTTGTAAAAACCCGGAGCGTTTGTTTTACGGTATTCCACCATGAAATTCCAGTTGGGCCTGATATTTTGCGTATGCATCAGGCCAGCCACCTGTTCCAGTTTACTGCCAAGTTGGTAGTTGAACACAGAATAGGGGCGATTAGTATTGTAATAGTTCAAAGAATCGGGTTGGAATCTGTAGATGTCATTAATGTGGTAACCCAGTGTTGGCCCTACCCGGTATTCAGGTGTAAACATCAGGTTGCAGGCCGGACTTCCCGGGTTGCCAAGGTCGCGGTACCAGGGAGCTGTGTAAGGGCGCCGCTGAAAAGTATGCAGACCGGTATCAGGAGTAAATTTACGGGCTGAACCTAATTGCTCATAAGATATGTTGGCCTCTTCGTCTTTCCAGGTTGTTGTGTTAGATTTGTTATGGGTAGTGTCTTTTGCGGTGCCATTTCTATTGGTGGCCATATTGCCGCCAGTGGAGGTATTGAGCTGGCCGAAGACGCAGTTTGGAACGGCAATAGTTAATAAAATAAAACACAAAACACCGCCTTGGAAAAAACGCATATAATTTTTCAAAATCGTGTGTTTTGGTGGATAAAATTTACAGGCCATTACCAGTTTTTAAATATCGCATGGCTCTGCAGGTTGCAAATTTAGTCGTTTTTACATGAACTTATTCTAAACCTGCAGCAGCCGGATTTCGCAATAAATATACTGGAAAGGCAAAGACTGCCCAGATACTTTAATTCAATCTTTTTATCATCTCCTCAACGAGTGCTGCCATAAGAGGAGCCGCCGCGTTCGCTGCTTCCAATACTTCCTGATGGGTTATGATCACTGGCACATCAGTCACCCCCAGGTCTGTAATTACGCTTATCGCAAACACCTTCATGCCGGCGTGCCTCGCTACAATTACCTCAGGTACAGTACTCATGCCAACGGCGTCACCGCCAATAACATGGAGCCACCGGTATTCTGATGGGGTTTCAAACGTTGGACCCTGCAAGCCTATGTATACACCCGTTTGCACGGTTACACCCTGAACCGCGGCAACTTCCTTTGCTAATTCAATCAATTGTGGGTCGTATGCCTGACTCATGTCCGGGAAACGGACACCTATGCGATTGTCGTTTGGCCCTCTTAGTGGGTGTTCGGGGAACAGGTTGATATGATCCCTGATGATCATTAACTCGCCTATTTTGAATCCCGGGTTGGTGCCACCGGCAGCGTTAGATATGAAAACTGACTCTACCCCTAAGGCCTTCATCACCCTTAGTGGAAAAGTGACTTCTTCCATGCTATAACCTTCGTAATAATGAAAACGACCAGCCATGAGCATTACCTGGTTGTTGCCAATTTTACCAAATACCAGTTTGCCATCGTGACCTTCAACTGTTGAAACTGGGAAGTTGGGTATGTTAGAATAGTTGATCTCGATTTCTTTATCGATCATATCGATCAGCCCACCCAGGCCGCTGCCCAGTATGATGCCGATTCTTGGTTGCGTTGCAATTCTTTGCCTGATAAAAGAGGCTGTAGATTCAATTTTTTCGAAAAGTGACATTTGGTTTTCTCGTGTATTTTGTTGAACGACGGAATAAAGGGTGCAAATATCTGTCTTTTCAGAAACAAATTACTTGATCATTAGGATTGCGGAGCGATATTTAAGAAAACATTGTTACCGAATCAGCGTAACGTCGCCCTTCATATAACCTTCCTTCCCGAAGCGGTCTACA
>CANCOG010000503.1 GCA_947379685.1 Flavipsychrobacter stenotrophus
AAACAATGCAACAGCGGGCTCCATGGCAATGGCAGTATCGGCAGACACAACAGGGTAATCTTTACCCTTGTAATTAACCATGGTGCCCACTGACCTTTCTGAGGCAACAGGGATTAATTCTGATACAGGAAAATTCCTTTCTTCGAGTATCTGCAACATTTTACTGCCTACAAGGCCAGTAGCGCCTACAACTGCAACTTTCATGTTATGTATTGAGCCTGCATAACTGCAGGGAGGTTATAATGAACTGTAATGATGCGCAAAAGTAGGGAACGAAGAGGAAACAAAATCCACCGACTCGTCCGGAACTTTTTAAGTAAAAATTATTATCGCAGCTAGTCCTGTTCAATTGATAATCCCGACCTTTGCCACCTTCATGAAGAACCTCACTGCACTTAATAAATATTTCATTAAATATAAATGGCGGCTGTTCCTGGGTTTGCTGTTTGTGGCAATATCCAGCAAATTCGCTGTAATGCCCGGCAATATCGTTCGTACTACGCTTGACCAGGTAAGGGAAATGATAGCCCACAAAACAGACAGCAAGGCCATTATGTCACTGGTTTTTAAGAGTGGAATGTTTTTGCTGGGGCTTGCGCTTTTGCGCGGCTTTTTCATGTTTATGACCCGGCAAACTATTATTGTGATGTCCCGTCATATAGAATTCGACCAGAAAAACGAAATCTATAATCATTACCAAACGTTGAATACAGGCTTTTATAAGGCCAATTTCACCGGCGACCTGATGAACAGGATTTCGGAAGACGTTTCGCGGGTAAGAATGTACACTGGGCCATCCATCATGTACTTTACGGGCATGGTTGGTATCACCACCTTTTGCATTATTGAAATGCTGAAGGTAAATAAGCTACTCACACTCTATGTAACTGCTCCCCTCCCCTTTCTTGCGCTGTCTATTTATTACGTTAATAAGATCATATTTAAAAAAAGCGGTAAAATTCAGGCGCAGCTCTCTGCACTTACTACCGCTGCACAAGAGGCTTATTCAGGCATAAGGGTGATCAAATCATTCGTTCAGGAAGGGAATATCATCCGTTATTTCAACGAAACGTCGGAGGAATACCGCAAGAGCACCATTAACCTATCTGTCACTGAGGCCGTTTACTTCCCGGCCATGAACCTTTTTATTGGGCTGAGTATGCTGATCACGGTGATGGTAGGTGGCTACTTTGCGATTAAGGGTGAAATTTCAACCGGTAACATTGCCGAATTCGTGATCTATATTAACCTGCTGATGTTCCCAATTTCCAGCATTGGAATGGTGGCCAGCATGACACAACGGGCTGGAGCATCACAAAAAAGGATAGATGAATTCCTGCTCACGGTGCCGGAGATAACGTCTCCTGCAAAAGCAATAACACCAGTTTTAAAGGGAGCGATTGAATTCGATAATGTAACTTTTACCTACCCGAATACCGGAATAACTGCATTAAAGAATTTCTCGCTTAAAATAAAACCGGGCCAAAAGGTAGCCATTATAGGCAAAACAGGTTCGGGAAAATCGACCCTTGCCCACATGCTCCTGCGTATGTACGACCCGGCAAACGGCAGCGTAACAATGGACGGACTGGACATCAGGAAGGCTGACCTGCAGGTGTTACGCAGGCAAATAGCGTATGCCCCGCAGGAATCCTACCTGTTCTCTGATTCCATTTTTAACAATATCAAATTCGGGCGGGATGATGCAGGGGAAACTACAGTAAAAAACGCGGCCCGAATGGCTGACCTTGCGGGTGATATTGCCGGAATGGCCAAGGGCTTTGATACTGTAATTGGCGAACGTGGCGTGATGCTGAGCGGCGGACAAAAACAGCGCATGGTGCTGGCGAGAGCGATATTAAAGAATAGCCCTGTACTGATTTTAGATGAGTGCCTTTCTGCCGTAGACACCCAAACAGAAAAGAATATATTGGCCAACCTGAAAGATTTTCTGGCGGAAAAAACCGCCATCGTCATCACCCACCGAATCTTCACCGCCTGGACCTTTGATCAGATCATAGTTCTGGACAATGGCGAAATTGCCGAACACGGCACCCACGAGGAATTAATGGCCCTCAACGGCAGGTATGCTGATCTGTACCGGCATCAGACGAGTTAGGCAACTTTCTCATACTTGAATATACTAGTTATTACATCGGATCTTTAAATTTTTCCTTATCAGATGCTTCTAGTTTTTCAAACTCTTTTCTAATTACACATACTAATTCTTCGTCTCCAATGCCGCGAATATCTGTTTTTTTAACTATAAAAATATTTCGATAACCTGGTGACATTTTGTTCAAGTTAATCCCTCGCCGGGAAAAACAAAATGATAATGAATTTAGTTTTTGAAGTCGCGCTGACATGTTAATGCACGGGCCTACAAAATCATTTCCATTTCCTACGCTATAAATTGTTCCTCTGGCTATGCCACATCGCAATTTCGTCGGAGGCGAACTAATATCCCTAGCTATTTTGGGCAAAAATTTTGTTTTATACTGTTCGCATATTTGAAACATTGAAGCAACAATGTTAATTATTTCTACTTCACCCATTTTTTCGGTATTCCATAAAAACAATATACCATCCCCCAAGTATTTTGATAAAAACGGTAAGTCTGACCAAGTTTTGTAACCCTCATCATATTCCTTTTGTATTAATTCTTTTCTTATTGCCTCAAATATCCATTTCAAAAATATACTTAAATATTCAGGAACAGCGAGATGCGGATCTATTTGTTTACAGAAAGTTGTAAAACCCTCCAAATCAAAAATTACACTTAACCCATTTACTTGATTTGATTCCTTATTAATTGCTCCGAGACCCAAAATATCTTCATTAAATTTATCAAATGCAACTTTTTTTGTAAGTCTAATTGCCTTTTCGTCCCTTTTTACAACAATTACGTCCGTAGCTGCAATGCTAAATTTCGACATTTTTAATCAAACATACAAAAAGTTTAGTTTAATGACAATATAAAATAGAAATATTTAGCTATCACTTACCCCTAATAGAATTCTCGCGCAGTAAATTATATAATATCGTTGGCAAAAGGTTAAGACTCCAAAATCGGAACATCGTACGACGATTAAAATCTGTCTTTGCTCCCCAAATTACTAGATCGATTAACCTTTTTTGAACGTTTTCAATTCTACCTTGTTAATTAAGTGCTTCTATATATTTCGGTGAATTTGTTTACCTTAGCAAAAAATGGTTAAATCATAATAAGTTAATGATTGGATTTACAAAAATTATTGAACAAATAAGTAAAATGCAAATAAAGAGTATTACGGATCCTCTTTTTCGTTATTCACTTGTTATGTTTATTTTAGGAACAGCAGCGGCAATATTCAACGAAAAAAGTTGGGCCGGTGTCATTCTATTTTCAATAGCCGGACTAATTCTACTTATCGCATTGACGTTTTACATCTATTTCGGCATAACGAACCCTGATTATTTAAGATCTGAAAGTTTCCAGCAAAATAAAAAAATAATAGAAATTTTGGGTGACAAGGACAACACCATGAATTCGAATCTAAAGGAGCTGAAATACATTGCAAATCCCTATGCTAACTTAATTGGAAGTAGCAATAAGAGTGACCTTGAAACCAATCCAAATGAGCTATAAGTCATATATAATTACCTATGATGAACCGGGGCTATTCAGTTCTTATAGCCCTGTGGAATTTCACAAACATCTAACAAGACCTGGTAACGGGATTGTTGATTGGTGGCACTATTTCAAATCAACGTATATCGTTATTGTTACCAAAAATGTTTCAGCAGAGGATATGTATAAATTCCTTTCACAAAATATCCCGAATAAAACATTCTTCGTATCTGAAATCAATCTAAAAAATCATAATGGACTTATGCAACAAGAAGCCTGGGATTGGATTAATAAGTACAGAAATATATAGACTATTTTTTGAATGTTATTTTTCGCTAAATAAGTCCCCATCTTCTGCATTTTGATACCGTTAAATTTTTATCGGATACGCATACATATCACGGATACACCATCAACCTAACCGGATAACTCTGCAAGCCATATGCAGCACTGGTGATATCCACTAAAATGTAATAACGGCCGGCAACGGGCGTAGTGGCTGAAACGGTGAATTTCTGGGAACTATTGAGTTTAAGAGTAAAGGAATCTGGCGTTATGGTTACGCCCGGGGGCTGGCCATGAATGTGACAGGTG
>CANCOG010000504.1 GCA_947379685.1 Flavipsychrobacter stenotrophus
TAGTCTTAACAAATTCCTGCAGTGGACAGGCTAAAAAACAACCAACAAAACCAAACCCAATTTCAGCCGGGCAACCTCGAATTATTAAAACACAAGGCACGGATAGCTATGCCAATATTGATTGTGCAATACAGGACAAAACCGGAAAACTCTGGTTTGGAACTACTGGCGAAGGTATCTACTGCTTTGACGGCAAAACTTTCACCAATTTTAAATGGGAAGATGGCCTGGCCAATAATAATATCGGGGCAATTCTCGAAGATCGTGCAGGCAACATTTGGGTTGGCACAACTAATGGCGTATGCCGCTACAACGGAAAAACATTTGTCCATTTTCCACTGCCTGGAGATGTAGAAAACAAATCCTTCCGGACCAGTGTTGCGGTGCTTTGCATCTTGGAGGACAAAACCGGAAATATTTGGCTTGGAACAATCCATCACGGCGTTTATCGATATGACGGCAAATCCTTTACCAACTTTTTGTCAAACGAAGTTGTAAAATGTATTTTAGAAGACAGGAACGGTAACATCTGGCTCGGTTCCTGGAGCCGTGGTGGTGCCTATTGTTATGCCGGAAACAGGGCAGGAAATGCATGTTTAAAAAACAGTTGCCAGCATAACTCCAATATACCAAAAGACCTTGCATCCCATACTCAGGTAATTGCAAAATCTTTCACCAATTTCAATGTGCAAAATGGACTCGGAGACGATATGATCGCAAGCATTATAGAAGATAGATCCGGCAAGATCTTTTTCGGAACCAGGGATAGAGGTGTATTTGCTTTCGATGGGAAATCGTTCAGCAATCTTACTGAAAAATCCCCTCTTGAAAATAGCTGCGTCTATTCAATGATGGAAGACAAAAAAGGGCTCATTTGGATGGGTACTGATGGCAAAGGGGGTAGTGACGGCGACGGGGTGTACTGTTACGATGGGAAAAACTACGTTAATTATACAAAAAAAGACGGGCTCAGCAATAACAACGTCTTTACAATACTTGAGGATAAGGAGGGTAATATTTGGTTCGGCACAAGGAACGTAGGTCTTTCCCGTTATAACAAAAAGACCTTTACCGATTTTTCAGACAGGGCCTCTCAGAAATAAAAACAGCTCGCAACTTCCAGCCATCTGGCAGCACTTAACACTAACCTACCGACGCATGTTTTTTGCATTGTCGCAACTACTTTCTATGTTATGCTTTTGTTGCAAAAGGATATACCATAAAAAGCACACTGTCTTATATTAATATCAACGACCCCAACTACCAAAAAGGAAAGGATGAAATATTCACTCACTAACTGTGAGTTATATGCAACACCCCTACAGCCATTTGCTACTTCCCCAACACCTTCGCCAAAATCACCTATAAAGTAAACGGGTCGAAATTGTACGGTATAAAAAACCGCAAACCTGATAAAGTTCATCTTTTCATGTGACCATTATTAGTTTCCACGCATTCTTATCGCCATACTTTTGGAAGTAATAAAGGTAATACCAATAAAAAATGACAATAACAATGAAACCCAACTTCTCAACTGGCGACAAAGTTAGACTGGTTTCTGGAGGGCCGGAAATGACCGTGAGGGGGCCGCACTTCGATGTACTTTTAGACAAGTACAGCGAAAACATGGTAGACTGCATCTGGTTTGAAAAAACGAACGAGGGAAAAAGGGAAGTACACTATTGCCCTTTTTTTATTACGGAATTAATACCAGCCGACGTATCAAACTATGGATCAGGCGACTCATAACTTTACCCCGGTAGGATCGCAAGACGAACGCGTGTTCCTCGAAGGCCCAAAGTCCCGATGGAGAGAATTTGTCTTTACACTATCAGTGGTCAGGGAATTCATGATGGGATTCAGGAAGTTGCATTTTTTAGGTCCTTGCGTCACCGTATTTGGCTCTGCACGCTTTACAGAACAACATCCCTACTACGAAACCGCGCGTAAAATAAGCGCAGAGATGGCAAAATTGGGTTTCAGTGTCATGACAGGTGGAGGGCCAGGGATTATGGAAGCCGCAAACAGGGGCGCAAAAGAAGCAGGAGGTCTCTCCATTGGTTGCAATATAAAACTGCCGAAAGAACAAAAACCTAACCCCTACCTCGATAATTGGGTAACCTTCAACTACTTCTTTATCAGGAAGGTGTTGCTCACTAAGTACTCTTATGCATTTATCGTTATGCCTGGAGGATATGGTACAATGGATGAATTTTTCGAGTCAATTACGCTAATTCAAACCGGTAAGATCCAGCGGTTTCCAGTTGTCCTCTTTGGCAGGGATTTCCATCAGGACCTGTATAAGTATATTGAAACCATGGTCGCCCGAAAAACCATAAATCCGGACGACGCAAAACTCTTCCTGCTAACCGACTCAATTACCGATGCCATTGACCACATAAACAAATTCGCAATTGCAGGCTTCGGACTAAAAAAGCAAGTACACATAAAGCCGTTCAGATTTCTGGGAGAACATTTCTGGCCCGTAACAAAAAAATAAGAGCATTCAATTGTTCAGTTGTCCAATTCACTTTTTAAAAAATAAGGTCATGAAATTACTTATCTGTCTCGAATACGCATCTGCCACAAACCGCATTATTGCGGCCATTAAAACATTTTCTAGTCAGTTAACAACTGTAGAAATTACCGTGCTGCATATTATTGACGAACAGCAATTTTATGCCACAACCGGTTACGAATCAGAAATCGGTAAAAACGCAGTCGCTGAAAGTAACCTCCTCAAAGAAATGTGTATGAAAATTCTGGGAGCTGATATCAACTACATTGTTGAATATGGCATCCCCGGACTTAAGGCCGATGAGATGATCGCAGAAATAGAACATGATTTGCTCATTGTCGGCAGGCATAACCGCAACGTGATTAGTGAGCTCTTTTTAGGTAGCTTTGCTGCTCATCTGGTAAAACAAAGTAGGAAACCAGTGTTGCTTATCCCCTAAAATCACACTCATGAGATTCAGCAAAATGCTATGGTGCATCCTATTTTTGTGCTGTATTGATGGAGTACACCAGGCATCAGCAAGAAAAATACACAACACCCACTTTCATTTTACACTCCAGGTCCCCGACCAAATGAACTATATCAGAGATAGCCTCAATGACGAACAGGGCGCAGTTTACTATGACACTACAGCCGGAATCATTTTGATGATAGCCGCCCGGGAAAGCAAATTCAAATCGGTGCAGGATTACCTCGATTGCTCACTTCAGGACCTCGAGCAGCAACTCAGAACCAATTATGAAGACCCTGCCCTGAAACTACTGAGTTGCAACCACGCCCAACATTACCCCGAAAAAACTACTATATTACACTTTCAGGTGAGCACTCTTCCGTTTGGCTACAATACTTACACCATCTACTTTATACATCACAGAAGCAACGACATACAAGTTTCCTTTACCTACAAAAAGGAAAACTACGAAAAATGCCAATCCTATATTAGTGATGCAATGAGCACACTGAAATTGAAATGACAAAAACAGGTTAACCCAGTGCAAAACCCCTCTGCGCCCCCTGCCATCTCAAAAAAAACTCCGCGTAACTCTGCGCCCACCTCGGCGCTACTCTGCGGTTAATTTTAATATCATCGACAAAAACATTGCGGTTAAGACTTCAAAACTCTACCGCATCACCACCAGTTTCCTGAATACCCTTTCCCTGCCACTGATAACCACAGCTGTATAAACACCATTTGCCAGACTGGCCGGCAGGTAAACCATAGGATCAGCAAGGCTCGTGGAAAGCACCTCGCGTCCAAATAGATCGATCAGTTTAAACATATCCGTGCGTTCACTCCCACTTACGTACAAATAGTCATGAGCCGGGTTAGGTACAATGCTGATTTTTGAATTCCCCAATTCCTCTACGCCATCATTGGCTAACACAATTGTGGTACAAAATGAATCCGTGCATACAAGACTGTTTTTACGATAGGAGGTCACGTATAGGCAAGGATGATAAGTACCCGGGCCGTGAAAGATATGGCTGGGATTTTGCACGCTGGAAGTATCATAAACACCACTCAATGCGTCTCCGAAAACCCAGTGCCACGACATGGAATCTCCGGAATTAGCAACAGGTGTATTGGTAAAAATCACATGATAATGACCTGCCATCGCATAATTGAAAATAGCATCAGCATTGCCACACAGCGGGTTACTGAATGAAAGATCGCTGATAAACA
>CANCOG010000505.1 GCA_947379685.1 Flavipsychrobacter stenotrophus
GGTGGTATTGTCTGCAACCGGCACATACTCCGATCTGCCTGCCGCTGTCATACGTGCGGGTGGAATGTTGTATTGACTTTGCAGGATACGGGTGACCGAAGTAGCCCGCTTTACACTGAGATCCCAGTTATCATTTAAAACACCTTCGTGGTAAGGTACATTATCAGTATGCCCTTCCACCATGAACTCAATTTCCGGATGGGAAAGCAATACCCTGGCCACCTTACCCAGTACTTCCTTTGCACGGTCTGTTACTTCATAGCGGCCAGTCTTAAACAGCATTTTGTCTGAAATATCAATGTACACCACACCTTTATCGATCTTTATATTGATATCCTTGTCATCGAGATTGCCAATAGCGCCTTTAAGGTTCATTACAAGAGCCATTGTCATTGAATCTTTACGGGTAATAACAGCCTGCAGGTCCTTGATATAAGCATCCTTGGCGCCCATAGTTTCCAGGAATTTATTGATGCTCTCAGCCTGCGCACCTGATATCACCGACAGATCCTTCAAGTGGTTCAGGACCTGTTCATTGCTCGCCTTCTGGTCGCGCAGTTGTGTTCTCAGCTGTTCTGTAGAGCTCTTTTCCCCCGCAAGTTGATCCCTCAGCATGGCAACCAACGCTTCATATTGCGCTATAGAATCCCGCTTATTGGCATTCTGGACCGACAAATCGGTTTTGTCTCTTTCCAGCCTGGCAATTTTTGCGTTTGCCTTTTTCATTTTTTTAGACATCCCATGGCTAATCCCGGGAACGCCCAGTGCAAACATCACTATAAGCATCGTTACAAGTACAGGCAATTGCTTTGTTTTCATACACATCAGTTTATTGATAGCACAAAACTATTTCCCGTGCACCACGAAATTTATGATACTACTCATTACAGATACTGATTATGGTTAGCCTGGTTAAGGCGCGTCCGCTCCCAAAAGTGCAACGTCATTGACTAAACGTCGCCCGAAGGACCTCAATAAAAATAACCGCCGGTGAAACCGCAATGTCATTAACTTAAGGAAGCCTGATAAGGCTTCAACAACAATAGCCACCGGTGAAACCGGTGGTAGATAACGCCAAAACACCAACACTGAAAGTGTTGAACAACGGTGGCGGCAATGGCAAAAATGTTAAGTTAATGACCTTGCCCAAAAGCGCAATTATCCCCTAAAAAAACACCCCCGATCCTTTTATACAGGACCGGGGGCATCAAATCAATTTTCCAATATTCTCAGTTACCTGATAATCGTAACATCACCCTTCACGAATAATGGCTCGCCCGATTCGCAAACGGCATCTACAAGGTAAACATAAACATCAGGCCTTGGCTTTTCACCCAGGTAAGAACCATCCCAACCGCTTGCCGCATCGTTAGGATCGAAGTTCAATTTCTCAAACAGCAATTCACCCCAACGGTTGAAGATACGGAACGTCTTTATCTTGCTCAGGCCCGCACCTCGTGGATAGAATACGTCATTCTTTCCATCATTGTTCGGGGTAAAGGAATTCGGCAGGAATATCTGGTCCTTGTCACAGAACATGGTGACCTTAACAGAATCTGAAGCATGGCAACCGAAAGCAGAAGTCACAAACACGGTGAACATTGTCGTGGTATGAATATGAGCTATCGGATTAGAGCAGCTGCCACAACTCAAATTGGCCGCTGGTTCCCACGAATAACTGGATACGAATGTACCAGATGCCTGAAGCTGTACCGGCGTACCTACACCTACCCTTTGATCAGGACCGGCATTTACTGTCGGCGGCTGGTGTACGATCACAGTCACATAGTTAGTGTCCGGTATACAGCTTCCTAACTGGGCGACAACTGTGTAAGTTGTAGTAATATCAGGTATCGCAATAGGGTTGGCTATATTCGGGTTATCCAGGCTGTAAGCAGGTGTCCAGCTATACTTTGTAGCACCTGTGTCATTGAGCTGCACATAAACATTGCGGCAAACCTCTGTATCGCCCCAGCCCTTACTGATTGTATAATACCTCAGGTATACCGAAACAGTATCACTGTTAATACAACCATTGGAATCAGTCACAGTAACCGTATAGGTGGTTACAGCAGGTGGCGTAGCGGTTGTAGTCTGGCAGGTTGTACATCCTACTGTGGCAGAAGGGGCCCACGAGTAAGAAACGCCACCGAAGCCAGTTAATGTTGCCGGGTCACCCTTACATACTGTCGTATCCTTGCTGGTCCAAACAACAGGCGGAGGATTAACGACAATATTTTGAGTTACCGAGTCAGAACAACCCCAGCCATCAACTACATTCAGTTTAACCGCGTAAGTTCCGGTAACTGAATAGTGGTATAATGGAGAACTAATATTACTAGTATCGCCGTTGGTGAATAACCAATGCCATGAGGTGATTGTTGAGAACAGACTTTTTGATGTATCGTTCAGGTGCAGGTCTGTGTTTACACAAACCGGGTTAGGAATAGTAGTAAAACCAGGCTTTATACCATCAACCTTAATGGTATCTATACCCAGACTCGAATTCTGGCAACCAGTATTATCGCTGAGTACGAGCTTCGGCACATAGGCACCGGGCAGTATGTAATAATGCGAAGTCGTGTCACTGTAAGAAGCTGCAGTTGTCGTACCATCGGCAAAGTCCCATATTATATGGGGCACATTGGAAAGGTTGGCATGGAAATGCACTAAAAGCGGTGAACAGCCCGATAGCGGCGAATAACTGAAAGCTCCTGCATAACCATACAAAGTAGCATCGTGATATGCTGTGTCCTTGCAACCGTGTGAGTTTGTGGCAATCAGGCGTATGTGGTACAACCCCGAAACAGTATACAGGTCATTCGGATTGGTGAGCACTGAAGTTCCTCCGTCACCGAAATCCCATGCGTAAGTAGTCGCGCCGGTTGAACTATTCGTAAAATGCACCGGCATTGGCGGACAGATCGAGAACGAATCATCCATGTAAAACGCAGCGTGGGGGCTGGTTACTGAAATATAGCCTGCATACACCGCCGTATCGCGGCAGCCATGGGCATCAATTACAACAAGCTTGATCGTATAAGTCCCTACGGTTCGGTAAATATGATCTGGCGAGGTAGTTGAAGATGTATCACCATCGCCAAACATCCAGAAAGACCCCGTAATACCGCTCGATGTATTGTTGAAATGCGCTATGCTGCCAATACATGGATAATTGGTACTGACTGAAAAGACCGCGTGAGGCCGCCATACGGTAATCAAAGAAGTCCGCACTGAGGTGTCCATACAGCCAATATTATCCGTCACTACTTCAGTCACGTTGTATGTACCTGCAGCGGTATACGTATGTGTTATAGGAGAAGTGCCTACAGTGGCAGTTGCACCATCGCCAAATGCCCATTTATAGGTCGCCAGCGAAGTTCCTGTAATATCTGTGCTATGATCGGTGAACGTGACCACCAGCGGCCAGCAGCCTATCATTGGCGAAGCATCAAACGAATCGATAGGTTTACCTACTATTACCCAGTTGGTTCTTACTAATGTATCAACGCATTTATTCTGGTCCGTTATCAGCAGTTTTATGGTATAAAGGCCACGAACATGGAATGTATCTGTAAAAATCATGCCGGTATCATTATCCAGAAGTGCTCCGTTTACATACCAGTAGAAGTGAGTTGGGGTTCCACCAGTCACTGTTGGCGTAAAGGTAATTATAGCATCTTCGCAGACTGCAGAATCTGATGCACCAATAAATAAGGCGGGTGGCACCAGGTTTACGGTAACTTCACCCGTATCCCTGCAACCGCTATGAGCATTGTAGGTTGCCAGTTTCACCGTGTACACTGAAAGACTCGGAAATGTATGCACGGGATTATCAAGCGTTGAGTAGGTACCGTCACCGAATATCCACACATGGGTATCGTCGCCGTAAGAGGTATCAAAGAATTTCACTGAATTATAGGGAGTACATATAAACGAATCTAATATCCTCGCCATTGGCGAATCGACAATAATCGTGTCGTAGACTGCCGTACTTGGGCATCCATGATAATACGCTATCAAAGTATCAACAAATGTACCAGGGTACATAAAACGATGCCAGATAGTTAAATTCGTGGTATTGTCGGTCAGTCCATCCATCCAGTTCCAGATAAAATTATCTACTGGTCCCGAAACTACGGTAACCGTAAAGTGTACTGAATCTCCGTAACATACCCTCCTTGGGGAAGCAGTAAAAGT
>CANCOG010000506.1 GCA_947379685.1 Flavipsychrobacter stenotrophus
GTATTGTTTTATATGTGCAGTGTGACCTTATGGAACTACTTCGCTGACACCTTGAACATTACTTCGAAAACCTTTACTGAAAATGCAAGCATTTTTGGCAAAGTATACTTCCCGAGGCTAATTATACCGTTGTCGAAGATCATTTCGGGCTTTGTAAAATTCCTTATTCAGTTTTCGCTATTTATTGTATTTTGGTTGTACTACTTATTTATTAAAAAATCGATTGAGCCAAACCTAACGATGTTGCTGGTACCCTTTTTGCTGGTAACAATGGCAACTATGAGTCTGGGCTTCGGGATCCTGATCACTTCTATGACTACCAAGTACAGGGATCTGACGTTCTTAATTTCATTCGGAGTGCAACTGTTCATGTACGCAACACCGGTTATTTACCCAGTGTCGAAGTTCAAAGATCACCAGTTGTTACTTTGGTTAAATCCATTGACCTCAATTTTTGAGGCGTTTAAGTATGCATTTCTTGGTAAGGGAAGCTTTAGCTGGTTCTGGCTTGCCTATTCCCTGGTTTTTACTATAATAATTTTGATTTCGGGTATGTTTGTTTTCAATAAAATAGAAAAGCGTTTTATTGATACGGTATAATTTAGCAGATAATGAGTGGAAACATTGCCATAAAAGTTGATAATCTTAGTAAGTTATACCGTCTCGGCCAGGTTGGTACGGGAACTTTGAGCCATGACCTAAAGCGATGGTGGGCCCAGGCCAGAGGTAAGGAAGATCCTTATCTTAAGATAGGCATGGTAAACGACAGAAGTAAAAAAGGCGGAGATTATTCCTGGGCTTTAAAAGACATTAATTTTGAAATAAATAAGGGTGATGTACTGGGCGTAATAGGTACCAACGGCGCGGGTAAATCTACATTGTTGAAAATCCTTTCCAGGGTTACCAGTCCCACTGAAGGAACCATTCGTGTGAAAGGCCGGATAGCATCTCTGCTGGAAGTGGGTACCGGATTTCATCCTGAAATGACCGGAAGGGAAAATATATTCATGAATGGCGCTATCCTTGGCATGTCTAAGCACGAAATCATCAGGAAATTTGATGATATTGTAGAATTTGCCGGAATTGCCCGTTACATTGACACACCCGTTAAACGATATAGCAGTGGAATGTATGTGCGTCTTGCATTTGCTGTGGCTGCGCACCTTGAATCGGAAATATTGATAGTTGATGAAGTCTTGGCAGTTGGTGATATTGAGTTTCAAAAGAAATGCCTGAGCAAAATGAACGATATATCTCACAATGATGGGAGAACCGTATTATTTGTAAGCCATAATCTCCCTTCAGTGCAGGCATTGTGCAACAGGGGGGTTATGCTGGAACATGGCAAGGTCAAAATCACCGGTAACATAAATGACGTACTCGCCGAATACCTTAAAAAGAATAAAACAGGTGGAGACGCAATAATTTGGAAACAACGTGAGGAAAGCGTTTTAGCGAACAAGCAAGTATTCTTTACTAAAGTTGACTTTCAATCGCAATATGATAATCACATCCAAATGGGTGATGATATTGTTTTGAATTTAGGCGTTCATTTAAGAGACACCTATCCGGGTATTCAGGTAAGGTTAGCTATGCATAACGTAAATGAACAGTTGATTACAACAGTTTATAACCCTGATTATAATTTCGAACTTTCTCTGAAAAAAGGTGATAATTCGGTACGAATCGTCATCCAGAAACCTAATTTGTTACCGGGCGACTATTCTATTAGCCTTTCGTTGGTCTATAATTATGGGTCAACAGTATATGATGTTATTGATAACTGCATTAACTTCAATATGATGGTTGCTGATGTTGGTGGTTCGGGGATATCTTTTTCTGCGGACCGGGGTATCAATTGGTTCTATACCACATTTGAGAATACTACTAATAAACTATAATTTTACGGAATGGGCATCAAGGCAGGTTCCCAGGCTTAAAAAGCAGGCCGGGACTCAAATACTGAGGCCTGTCATAATTAAGAATGTGGCCCCATTTGTTCAATTGGTGAAATTTACTTGTACATGAAAAAGATATTAATGTCGTTGTTGGGGCCTATATATAAGAGGTACAAGTTTTTACTCAACAAAGCCGATAAGAAAGATGTTGACGCGCTGTACATGTTATTGTACAATCAGGTTCATAACCTTGATCAGGCGCTGCCCCTGGCAACAGCCCAAACAATTGGCACTTTTGGATTCCAGTGGGGAGAATTGCAGGAGGGTGAAGCGATGCTTAGCGACCCATGGTTCAAGGAAAATGTAACTAAACTTATTTCAGAAAACGAGACCCTTCTAAAAAAAGATTGGTTTAAAGGCAAGGATATAATGGACTGTGGCTGTGGTGGTGGCCGCTGGTCTTACGGATTGGCAAAATTAGGAGCCAATATTACGGCAGTTGATATCAATGAATCGGCAATTGAAGCCACAAAAAGCGTCCTCTCCGAGTTTTCAGTAAAAAAGCAATTCATTCAAACTCCGCTAGAGCAACTTTCCAGTTTTTTCCCTGATGGCAAGCAGTTTGACATGGTATGGTCCTGGGGAGTAATACACCACTGCGGGAGCTTTACAAAGGCATTGGCGGAAGTAGCAGCGAGAGTAAAAGAGGGTGGGTTTATTTACATGTACCTCTATGGCCGTGAAAGCTTGTCTTTTGACGAGGACATTCAATTATTTAGGAACAGAGTATATTACAACACCCTTCCTTCCTGGAAAGAAAAAGAAGCTTTTCTGCTCGAAAAAGCTCATGGCGACAAAACAAAGGTTCATCAATATCATGACATCTTCGCTCCATTGCTCAACAGGCGGCTGGACTTTTCCTATATGAAAAAAGCGCTTGAAGATCTGGGATTTACGGATGTGACCCGCACCACAAAGAGTCCTGAATTATTTATAAGGGCTGTAAAGACCAAAATGAAGAAGGAAGATGAGGAAATGATCATTCATAACGATAATAACCTGCCATGGATCAACAGGTACTCTATGTAAAATATTAGTAAATAATGTGTGGAATTGCAGGCGTTTTTGGAAATTTTGCGCCGGTAAAACGGCGTAGCTACCTGGAGAAATTATCATCGGGTCTGGCGCACCGTGGCCCGGACGGGAGCAGAATTTTTGAACAGGAAAATATTGGACTTGTACATGCTCGATTGTCAATTATTGACCTATCCGAACATGGTAACCAGCCACTATTTAATGAGGATAAGTCTCTGGCACTGGTTTGTAACGGAGAAATATATAATTATAAGGAACTAAGAGCTAGCCTGGAACAAAAAGGCCACAAATTTTCATCCCACTCCGACTCTGAAGTGATTCTTCATTTATATGAAGAACACAGGAATGACCCTGGCAAATTGCTGCACAGCCTTACCGGCATGTTTGCTTTTGCACTTTGGGATGCCAATAAAAAACAAGTGTTTATTGCCCGTGACCGTGTCGGTATAAAGCCATTATATTTTTACCAGGATGGCGCTAATCTGGTCTTTTCATCGGAGGTAAAACCGATCGTTGAGACAGGTATCATTGATTTCAAGACAGACTACACATCACTGTACGAATATTTTCTACTGGGGAGTATACCAGGACCTAATACAATGTATAAGGAGATAAAAAGCCTTGATGCGGGTAGTTACCTCTTGATCAAAGACCAGAAAATTTCCTTCCACCAATATTGGGATATCCCGCTAGTTTCGGGCGCTGTAAAATCAGAAAGCCGTGCACAAGAGGAAATGGAAGCGCTAGTCTCCGTTATCGTGAAGGATCACCTGGTAGCTGATGTACCTGTTGGCACATTCCTTTCGGCAGGCGTTGACTCGTCGTTGATAACTGCCGTTGCCGTTGAACATCACCCTGGCATCAGCAGTTTTACTGCCTCGTTTCCCGGAGAACCCGAAGACGAAGGAATAATTGCAGCAGAAACAGCCAAAACGCTCAAAACAACACATTATTCTTTTGAGTTAGCCAACAACTTTTTCGACGATTTTACACCCCAGTTTAAAAATATAGATCAGCCGTTTGCTATCAGCAGCGCTCTGGCACTAGGCAGAATATCAAAACTTGCCCGCCAAAAAGTGAAAGTAGTGTTGAGTGGAGATGGAGGCGACGAACTTTTCGGCGGCTACCATAGGCACGAATTCCAGAAATTGCCCCATTTTATGCGCTACATACCAGCAGCGCTACAAAACAATATCCTTAAACTAG
>CANCOG010000507.1 GCA_947379685.1 Flavipsychrobacter stenotrophus
CGTCCTCAACGCAAAAGGCGAACTCATAGGCCTCAACTACGACCGCGCCCTCGAAGGCGTCATGAGCGACTACTACTACGACCCCGCCCGCTTCCGCAACACCTCCGTCGACATCCGCTACATCCTCTTCGTCATCGACAAAATCGGCGGCGCAAACTGGATGATCAACGAAATGACACTGGTGAAATAATTAGCTGATGGGTGAATTGGCAAATTAGCTGATGGGAAAACGAATACGTCCTCCACGATAGCCATCGGGATGGTTTACCCCCCTGGATTTGCACTCCCGATGGCTATCGGGACAAATCTCCACTGGCGCGAGTTTGAGCGAAGGTATGTGCTTGGCAACTCGTGTCTATTAAATTCCCGGCAGTTTTTAACTGCCGAACGTCGGGACGTTTTCGTTTTCGTGAAATAAAATAATATAAAACTAAAAATAAAAGTTGGGCGTATGTCTCCGACTACGTCTCTGCGGGTAGCAGTCTCTGACTGCCGGGTGTGTTTTGAGTGGTACAACAATCCGCTACCAATTGTGGCACCACATACGGGGTGAGTGTTATTTGCGCAATATACCGGCGGCTATCCTGATGGATCCCTTTGGGACAAACATGGCACCCACTAACGGGGTGCTAACATGTGACGCAGTCATACCAATCTGTCAACTTTTTACAGGACGAGACACCATTTGCTAATCAGCTAATTACCCCATTCACCCACAAATTCAGCACACCATCAGCTAATTTGCTAATCAACTAATAATCGAATAACCCCATTCAGCCATTCAGTCATCCAGCCATTGAGCCATTAAACTAGCAGTTAAATTCCCGTTAAACTAAATGCATAAAGTTTGATACGATAACCATACACCTATTTTTGTACCTTTGCACACTTTTCGTAAAGTATAATGATGGATCTACTGCCACAGGTTGACCGCAGCAGGCTGCCCCGGCACATTGCAATCATAATGGATGGCAATGGCAGGTGGGCCCGAGAGCGGGGCGAAGACAGAGTATATGGCCACTACGAGGGCGTTGTCAGTGTGCGCGAAATAGTGGACGCCTGCGGCGAGCTGGGCGTGGAATACCTCACCCTGTATGCCTTTTCAGCAGAAAACTGGAATCGCCCCAAGGCCGAAGTAGACGCATTAATGGAATTGCTGGTAAATACCATCCGAAAAGAGGTGGACGACCTCAAGAAAAATAATGTAAAACTACATGTGATAGGCGATTTTGCCAGTCTGCCGGAAGTTTGCCAGAAAGAAATGACCGAAGCCATGCAGCTTACCGGCATGAATACCGGTCTTAACCTCGTGCTGGCCCTCAGTTACAGTGCCCGTCAGGAGCTACTGATGGCAGCAAGGAAAATCGCAGAAATGGCCGTGAGCGGTGTTTTAGCACCCGCTGACATCGACGAAACCGTTTTTCAAAGGTGCCTGGATACCGCAACGTTTCCCGACCCCGAATTAATGATAAGAACAAGCGGAGAAAACAGGATCAGTAACTTCCTGCTCTATCAGTTAGCCTATGCCGAACTATACTTTACCCCCGTGCACTGGCCCGACTTCCGCAAACAAAATTTATATGAGGCGCTGCTCGACTATCAGCGACGCGAACGCCGTTTTGGCAAAACAAGTGAACAAATTCAAAAGAACATTATCCCGGATGCATAAGATCTCCCTTCGATACGGTTTATTATTTCTGTGCATGATGGGCATGGTCAACTCCTATGCCCAATTGGGCGGGCGTGGTTCAGGCCTTAAACAATTAGGCCAGCAAACAGAAGGCGAACCTAAAAAGCCCGTCGAGTATGAGCTCGGTGGCGTGACCGTTTCCGGGTCACAATACCTCGATGCCGACCTTATTCTTGCCGTTACCAACCTCACAGTAGGCCAGAAACTCCACCTGCCTAACGATGAAGCCATTGCAAAAGCAATTAAATCACTCTGGAAGCAGGAATTATTTTCAAACGTAAACGTTACTATTACCAAGTATATCGATGACAAAGTATTCCTGAACGTGGAAGTTGAAGAGCGCCCGCGCCTCAGCAGCTTCAAATTCCGGAATATTAAGGTGGGAGAAGCCAAGGAGCTGAAAGGCAAGTTGCCATTGGTCAATAATAAAGTAGTGACCGAAGCAACCAAGAAAGAAGCTGTTGTCCGCATTAAGAAATTCTATGTTGACAAGGGATATGGCCGCGTTAAGGTAGCCGTAGCCGAAAAAGTAGACACCGGCGGTGTAAACAAAGTGACCCTTACCTTTACTATTGACAAGGGCTCCAAGACCCACATTAACCAGATCAACATTGTAGGTGCTGAAACCGCGTCGGAAGCCAGGCTGAAAAAAGCCCTCAAATCGACCAAGGAAAACACCCGCATCACCCTCCATCCCGACGAAGACCCGACAGCCTACCCAGTTGCCCCAAGGTCATTCAGTAAGTATGTTAAGCAATTCGGGTTCCTATCCCCCTCAAAAACCCTCGATGCCCTCGACCCCTATTTCCGTTTCAAACTCTTCTCAGGTTCTAAATTCAACCAAACTAAATTCGACGCCGACAAGCAATCGATGGTCACATATATGAACACCCTCGGTTTCCGCGACGCGAGCATAGTTTCAGACACCATCTACCCCGTTAAAAACGGCAACATCAACATTGACATTAAAGTAAAAGAAGGCAACAGGTATTACTTCGGCGACATAGCCTGGAAGGGCAACACCAAGTATTCCGCCGAAGTCCTTTCCAAAATACTCGCCATCAAAAAAGGCGACATCTATAACCAGCAATTACTCGAGACCCGCCTCGGCCGCCAGTTAAACCCCGAAGGTGGCGAAGACGTGAGCAGCCTTTACATGGATGATGGTTACCTCTTCTTCAATATTGACCCAGTTGAGTCTTCCATCACCAATGATACCATTAACTACGAGATGCGTATCACAGAAGGAGCCCAGGCTACTATCCGTGATATCTCTATCTTCGGAAACGACAGAACCAACGAACACGTCATCCGCAGGGAGTTGAGGACATTACCGGGGAGTAAGTTCAGCAGGTCGGATCTCATCAGGTCGAACAGGGAAATTGCACAGCTGGGATTTTTTGATCAGGAGAAAATTGGGATACAGCCTAAACCGCATCCTGAGGATGGAACTGTGGATATAGAATATACTGTTGTTGAAAAATCGAGCGACCAGTTGCAGCTTTCTGCCGGCTTTGGTGGTGGTGTTAACTTTTATGGTAACGTTGGCATTACATTCAATAACTTCTCTATCCGTAATATACTGAAACCTAAGAAATGGGATCCGTTGCCAGTGGGTGATGGCCAAAAGTTTTCGATCAGTTATGCGTCTAACGGGGCTTATTATAACTCGTTGAGTACCTCATTTACTGAGCCCTGGTTAGGTGGCAAGAGGCCTAATGCATTTACGGCAAACCTGGTTTATAGCCGCTATTCTTCGGCGCCTGCGGGCACTAACCCTAATAACTCGTTCCTGCGTATGACGGGTGGTGGTGTATCTATGGGTAAGCGCCTTTCGTGGCCGGATAACTACTTTGTGTTTAACTATGGGGTTTATTATAATAATTACCGTCTGAAGAATTATGCTTTGGTGGAGAATTTCACTAATGGGTTTGCCAATGACCTGCATTTTAAATTCGTGATCTCGCGTAATAATATTGACCAGCCTTTGTACCCAAGGAGTGGAGCGAATGTTTCGTTTACGTTCCAGGTGACACCGCCATTCAGTGCATTTAGCGGGACGGATTACACAGATAAGCCCGCTGATCAGAAATATAAATGGATAGAATATCACAAGTATAAGTTCACTGCTGATTTCTACCAGAAGGTAGCTGGGAATCTGGTGCTGAGGCTGGCTTCGAAATATGGTTTCCTGGGGTATTACAACAAGGAGATCGGGTTCTCGCCATTTGAGCGTTTCCAGCTGGGTGGTGATGGTCTTTCGGGATATTCTTACTTCGTGGGTAAGGACATTGTAGCGCAGCGTGGTTATGAAGTATATGCTAGTTCGGCTACCATATACAATAAATACACTGCTGAGTTACGTTATCCATTCTCTTTGGCGCCTACTGCTACCATTTATGGTATCATGTTCTGCGATGCGGCTAATGCCTGGAGCAAGTTCAGTGATTACAATCCGTTCAAATTGAACAGGGATGTGGGTGTAGGTATCCGC
>CANCOG010000508.1 GCA_947379685.1 Flavipsychrobacter stenotrophus
GATACTTTCATCTCTGCATACATTGGTGAAGGAAGTGACCATGAGCCTGGAAGACTACGAGCCAACACAGGCCGGCAGGGCAATGGAATATTTCCTGGACGAGCAATTGAGTAACTGGTACGTACGATTGTGCCGCCGCCGGTTCTGGAAGGGCGAATATGAGCATGATAAAAAATGTGCATACCAAACACTTTACGAATGTCTGGAAACACTGGCACTGCTTACCGCTCCAATTTCGCCATTCTTTGCCGATTGGATGTACCAGAACCTCAACAACATTACCGGCATCAGAAAGAGTTTTTCAGTCCACCTGGCCAACTTCCCAAAAGCGAATCAGGCATATATTGACAGCGAACTGGAAGAGCGCATGCGCCTGGCACAGGACATCTCCTCTATCGTGTTGTCCATCCGTAAGAAGGTAAACTTAAAGGTACGTCAGCCATTGCAACGTATCCTCATACCTATCCTCGACCCACACATTAAGGAGCAGATCCAGCAAATAGAGGAACTGATCAAGAATGAAGTGAATATAAAGGTAGTTGAGTATCTCACTGGTAATGATGGCTTTATCAAGAAGAAGATAAAGGCAGACTTTAAGGCACTTGGTTCCCGCATGGGTCCAAAAATGAAGCAGGTAGCCCAGGCAATCGGCTCCATGACCCAGGAGGATATCAGCAAGCTGGAACAAGCTAAACATTTCAACCTCGATATCAACGGCGAACAGGTAACCATATTAGTTACAGATGTGGACATCATTGCCGAAGACATACCGGGTTGGGCAGTTGCTAACAAAGACAACCTCACAGTTGCATTAGACATTACTGTTACCCCTGAACTTCAGGATGAAGGTAATGCAAGAGAATTGGTTAACAGGATTCAAAAAATAAGGAAAGAGAGCGGATATGAAGTGACGGACAGGATCAATGTTACCATTCAGGAGTCTGATACATTGACAAGTGCACTTATTAAATACAACGATTACATTTGCGCAGAAATTCTGGCAGATAAAATACATATGCAACCAGACATTGCAGATGGCACTGAAATTGATATTAATGAAATAAATCTTAAAATACTCATTTCAAAAAACGCTTAAATCATGGCCTCAAAGAAAACAGAAGCGGTTAAAAAGCCCGTAAATGTGAAAGCATCCGCTGCTAAAGCAGCTCCAGCTAAGGCTGCCAAGCCAGCAGGAAAACCCACCAAGGCGACTGCTCCTGTTTCTTCTAAGAAGGCACCTCAACCCGTTGTTACAAAGGCAGCGGCCAAAAAAAATGAACCTATGAAGAAAACTTCTGATAATAATTCCAAGGTTGATACAAAAAGTGCAGCTAAGGCAGCCCCTGAAAAAAAGGCTGTGAAGGCTGTTGCTGAACCAGAAAAGAAAGCACCTGCTAAAAAGGCAGTAGCGGCTCCTGTTCCTGAAAAGAAGGCAGCAGCTCCTGTGAAAAAAGTTGCACCTGCTAAAGCAGAAAAGCCAGCTCCCGTTGCTGCTCCAAAACCAGAGCCAAAACCGGAACCTAAGGAGCCTACAAAAAAGGCACCAAAAGTACCGGTTAAGAAGGTGCTCCAGGCTTCATCATTAGATAAGCGTGTTCTTGCGGCTAAAGCTGCATCTCAGGTGGTGACTGCAAGACCAATGGCGACTCCGGCTGCAAGGCCAACAGAGAAAAAGCCAAATGTGATCATTGCTCACCGTAAGCTGGAAAACAAGTCGAAACATGGACAGGTGCAGGAAGAGGCACCAGCCTACCAGACTGAAGTATACAGGTCGTTGCTGGATGAGCCGGCACCACCACCTGTTACCGTTTACAGGTACAGCGATGAGGACTTGGTTGAATTCAGGGAGTTGATCAGTAACAGGCTTGAAGCTGCCCGTAAGGAGTTGATATACCTGCAGGGTGTTATTACGCGCAAGGACGAAGGTGGTACTGAAGATACTGAAAACCGCCACATGAATATTGAAGATGGCAGCGGCGCTATGGAAAGGGAACAACTGGTTCAGCTGGCGAGTCGGCAGATACAGTTTGTGAATCACCTGGAAAAGGCGCTGATACGCATCGAAAATAAGACCTATGGTATTTGCCGTGTTACGGGTAAGCTGATTGAAAAGGCTCGCCTGAGGGCTGTGCCACATGCTACCCTGAGCATTGAGGCTAAGAAAATGATGAATACAAAGCAGAATTAATTCGCTGCTCTTTTGTAATATTAAAAAAAGACGCTACCAACCGGCAGCGTCTTTTTTGTGTAAACATGTGATGTTATTTGTACAGTTAAGGATTACCTATAGCCTCCACCGCGGTGGTAACCACCATGGTAATAATGGTGATGATAATGGCGATGTGGCGGAACCACTACTATACAAGAAGCGAAGCCGATAGTGATCAATACAACGCCGAGGATTTTCTTCAAACTATTCATGATGTGCTATTTTGGTGTATTTGAACGGGTAACATTAGAAAGGTTTAACGTAGCGCACTGATTATTTTGATTTTAACGTTTTGGGGCTCCCTATTGGGCTATCAATCCATTGTCGTTATATTATAAAATTGAATTTTGCGTTGACTTTTGCTAAAGCTTTGCATGCGACAAAAAATGCCCGGCCTGAAGGACGGGGTACTCAAAAAATTAATTCAAATTATATTAATACTATGGCAACTCAGGATACAACGGGAAACCAGTCATAAACTCATTCACCTCTCCCTTAACCGTATTCACTAAGGCCTCATCGTCAGGTGACATCAGAACACGGTCAATCCAGGTTACAATTTGTGACATATCGCCTTCTTTCAATCCGCGGGTGGTTATAGCAGGTACCCCTACCCTTATGCCCGATGTAACGAACGGTGACTTATCATCGAAAGGAACCATGTTCTTATTAATGGTAATGTCCGCCTTCACCAATGCGTTTTCTGATTTTTTGCCGCTGATGCCCTTGTTACGTAAGTCTATAAGTAACAGGTGGTTATCGGTACCGCCTGATACAATATCATAGCCTTTTGCGGTAAATGCATGGGCCAGTGATTGCGCATTGCTCACCACTTGTTTAGCATACTGCATAAACTCATCTTGCAGTATTTCGAAGAATGCAACGGCCTTTGCGGCAATAACATGCTCCAGCGGCCCACCCTGAGTACCTGGGAACACTGCCAGGTCTATCAACTGGCTCAGTGTGCGTATTTCACCCTTAGGGCCTTTTAAACCCCATGGGTTCTCAAAGTCATTCTTCATGAGGATGAGTCCGCCGCGGGGGCCACGAAGGGTTTTATGGGTAGTAGTAGTTACAAAATGACAATGATCGAATGGGTTGTTGAGCAAACCCTTGGCGATCAGGCCGGAAGGATGGGAGATATCGGCCATTACCAGTGCGCCTACCTTATCAGCGATGGCCCGGATACGTACATAATCCCAGTCGCGACTGTATGCTGAAGCACCGCAGATGATGAGCTTTGGGTTGTGCTCACTGGCCTGTTTTTCCATCATATCGTAGTCGACCCTGCCGGTTTCTTTTATAACGCCGTAAGATACCGCATGGTATAATTTACCCGAAAAGTTAACCGGAGAACCATGAGTAAGGTGCCCGCCCATACTCAGGTCAAGGCCCAGGATAACATCACCCGGCTGTAATACAGCCAGCATAAGGGCCGCATTGGCCTGTGCGCCACTGTGTGGCTGCACATTGGCATAACCCACCCCAAACATTTCCTTAGCGCGGTCGATAGCCAGTTGTTCACTTTTATCCACCACCTGGCAGCCACCATAGTAGCGCCTTCCCGGGTAACCCTCGGCATATTTATTGGTCATCGCACTTCCCATAGCCTGCATTACCTGCATGCTTGTAAAGTTTTCGGAAGCAATTAATTCCAACCCGTGACGCTGGCGCTGGAGCTCTTCATTGATTAATTCAAATATGGCGGTATCGCGTTGCATGAAAGAAAATTTGTGCTACAAATATAACATTGCTTCGGGCTTTTACATAGAAAAACATTTCTGTTGCGGCGGGCTTGATTGTGGATGGAATTATTTTAGCCTTAACCCAATAAATGCTTGTGTGCCCCATACTAAAAGAAATATCCCTACTATTTGCAGGCGACATTTTCGGTATTTGTTGCCGCCGCAATAGCCGTAGGGGCGATCCCTTGCGGTCGCCCTACACATCATGGTCCATCTATTGCAG
>CANCOG010000509.1 GCA_947379685.1 Flavipsychrobacter stenotrophus
CTGTTTGCCTGAGCCTGAGTGATGCTCCAGCGTGACCGGCTATAAATGCCTTAATTTCTGAGAGGATAGCCAGTGCAATTTCTTCGGGTGTTTCTGCGCCTATGTCCAGACCTATGGTGCCATAAATTGTGGATCTCTGTTCGCCGGTGATTGTTATGCCCTGTTCCTGCAATTCGGCCAGCATACACTCCAGGCGTTTTTTTGGTCCGAGGGTGCCGATATACCTGCTTTTAAGCTGTAATAGTGACTTCAGCATGGCCAGGTCGTAATTGTAATTGTGCGTCATCAGCACAAATACTGTTTTGTCGTCGGTTGGTATCTGCATTAGTGCTTCAGCAGGCTTTGCTACAATTACTTTTTGAACGTTTGGGAAACGTTTGGTGTTGGCGTGGGTTGGCCTGCCATCCACTATTGTTGTCTGCCATCCTAAAATAGCAGCCATTGTTACCAGTGGCTGCGCATCGTTGCCGGCACCCACCACGACTAATGAAACAACGGGTTGCAGCAGTTCGACAAAGGCACTCAGCTCAAAGGCGGTATATTGTTTTAATGTTGAGGTTCCTTTTGCGAGTACTTCTCCGGCTTCTTTCTTTATGCAACTTTCCAGGACTCTATTTTCGATCTTACTTTGAGCAATGCCCTCGCCCAGGAAGAAGCAAGTTCCCGGCTGTGGAGCGGTAATGTTGTTAATGGAGAACAGCGTTACAATAACGGCATCTTTTCTTTGGCGAAGCAGGTGTTCGAGTATAGCAATTGGGTTATCGGGTTTGGTGGGGTCAATGGGTTCAAATAAAATATGGACAATTCCGTTACAGCCTAACTGTACGCCGAGTTCTGCGTGATCTTCCTGGGTGGTATTATAGGTAACGAGTTTGTTTTGCTGCTGGCTCATTGCCTGCAGTGCTTTGCGGAGGGCATCGCCTTCGAGGCAACCACCGCTTATTGCGCCGGTTATCCTGCCATTATCTTCTACCAACATGCGAGCACCGGGCATCCTGTAGGAGGAACCTTCGACCTGCACAAGGGTTGCAAGGGCGGCCTGGCGGCCCTGCTGGTGTGCCGACTTAAAAGCTGTGATTATATCGGTTATCTCTTTTGTCATTGTTTATGCTTACCGAGGTGTAAACTTGTTTTCTCCCAGACCATTGTTCAACTTCTCCGGAGTTGGTGTTTTACGCTTGATGACCGCCGGTTACACCGGCGGCTATTGTTGTTCAAGCCCTTCGGGCTTGCTGATTTAATGACATTCGACACACTCCCAGGCTATTTCATTGTGTTATGGAAGGTTGCACAGTATTGCGCCCTTACTGGGCTAGTCGCGATTTTGAATTCGTATCACAGGGCTGCACCCTGTGCTGTTATATTGCGGCCTTTCAGGCCTGAAAATTTTTATCTAAAGGCCTTCGTCTTAAATTGTTGTCAGGTCGAAAGGTAGCTTTCTTATACGTTGACCCGTCAGATCAAAAATGGCATTTGTAAGTGCCGGGGCGAATGGTGGTAAGCCGGGCTCACCTACTCCGCCTGCTGCGGCGTCGTTTTCCATGATGTGGACTTCGATGGGTGGTATATCCATGATGCGGGGCATTTTGTAGGCGTAAAAATTCTTTTGTTCTACCAGTCCGTCATTGAATGTTATTTCATGAGTGGTAGCTGCGCCCAAAGCCATTACTATGGCTCCTTCCACCTGTGCCTTAATGGTATCGGGGTTCACGTACCAGCCACAATCAATAACCGCCCACACCTGGTCTATTTTTACTTTGCCATCGGCGTGCCTTGAGACCTTTACAACCTGTCCTACAGTTGTTTCAAAACACTCGGTGATGGCTACGCCATACCCTTCGTTCTTCTTTCTGTTTTTCCAGCCGGATACTGATTCCAGTTTGTCAATCTGTTTTTTCAGACGTTCTTCCCTCAGGTATTGCCTGCGGAGATCGATAGGGTCCTTCCCGGCAGCGACGGCCAGTTCGTCAATAAAGCTCTCGAAGGCAAAACCATTGGTAGAAGCATATACCGAGCGCCACCACATGGTAGGTATGGGTGTTTCGAAAGGTACATCTGCGAAGCTTACATTCCCGATGTGGTCAAAGTAAGGTTTGAGAAACCCTTCGGACGCGCTATCGTTGGCTGAGTCTCTTTTTTTTGACTGCCAGTGGTCATTATTTTGCCCAGCCATTCTTACTTTGAACGCACTAATACCGCCATCTGCAACTACTCCTTCGCACCGGTAAGATACACCAGGCCGGTAGGGTCCCTGTGTCATATCATCTTCCCGGCTCCAGACTACCTGTACGGGTGCACCCATTTCTTTAGAAATGACAGCTGCCTCGTGCGGGTAGTCAATAAATGCTTTTCGGCCAAAACCGCCACCAAGGAAAGTCATGTTTACAGTCACATTTTCTTTTGGCAGGCCCATTTCCTTGCTCAGGTGCCCCTGTACCCAGTCGGGCCCCTGGATAGGTCCCCATATTTCTAATTTGTCACCCTGGTAGTGAGCAATGCAATTAAGGGGTTCCATGCAGCTGTGGGACTGGTATGGGGTCTGGTAGACGACATCTAGTTTTTTGGCAGCCTTTTTTATTATGCTGTCTGGGTCTCCTACTTTACGAAACGAAAGGCCTTCCTTGGTTTTCAGCGCCTGATCCTGCCGTTTGAAAATCTCGGCTGAATTTAAATGTTCAAAACCTGAGTCGTCCCATTCTACTTTCAGTGCTTTTTTCCCCTGCATTGCAGCCCAGGTTGATTCCGCTACCACGGCAACGCCTTCGCGGTACATGTTGTAGACCGTCATCCTTACCTTGAATACATTTTTTACGCCCGGAACATTGTACGCTGCTGTATCGTCGAAGCTTTTTACTTTACCACGCATGCGGGGGTTGCGTTCTACTGCGGCATAGAGCATTCCCGGGATCTTTTTATCGATCCCGAAAATGGCAGCACCATTTGTTTTCAGTGGGGTATCCTGGCGGTGAAGGGGCTTGCCTATCAGTTTGTATTCTGAACGCAGCTTGAGTTTAGGGTTCTTTGGCGTTTCGAGTTTGGAAGCGTCGAGCACCAGCTCTCCGTAGTGAAATTTCTTGCCCGACTTATGGTGCATGACCTGTCCTGCCTCGGCATGACATTCCGATGCGGGTACATTCCATTTTGTTGCGGCCGCCACTATGAGCATTTCGCGGGCTGCCGCGCCTAAGTTCAACAGATTTTTATAAGAGGTGCGGACAGTAGAGCTACCTCCCGTTACCTGGCTGCCATATTTTTTACTATTGCCCTTAGCGAAGACAATATTGATCTCATCTAAGTTTACCTCCAGTTCCTCGGCCACTATCTGCGGCACTGCCTGGTATGCTCCCTGGCCCATTTCGGCGCGATGGCAGAAGATGGTCACCTTTCCGGAAGTGTTGATGTGTACCCAGGCGTTTAGTTCGATATCGTCCATCTGCCCGTCGGAGGTATTGACGATGTTCGCTGCACTGGCCAGGCCTGGCATGAAGAAGGCCAAACAAAGCCCTGTACCTGCTATGCCGGAGATTTTGAGAAAATCGCGGCGGGATGTTGTATTAGTGTTGTTTGGTTGCGACATGGTTGAATTTTTTTGGTTGTGCAGGTTGGTATGATTGTCCGTTTCCGGCTCTAAAACTCCAAAGATGTTCAAATACACAACTTTGGAAATTATTACGCCCTTACAGGGCTTTTTTAACTTCTCTTTTTAAATCACAGGGCTGCACCCTGTGCTATTGCATTACGGCCCTTCAGGCCTGATTTGTTTTTGAGGTCATGCCATTAGGCAAAGGCTTATTTTGCCGGAGGAACGTAGGCTCCTTTGGAGATCCAGGTGACCCATGCTTTTTTGAATTCGGCATGGGTGAGTGGTGGTGGTTTGCGGCCATCACCGGGGTTCCAGGATGCAGTAACAAGGTTGTCATCGGCATGTGCGATCAGTTGCTCTTTGTTTTTACTTCCGTTTGTTTTAGGATCTAAGAGCTGCCTGGCCAGCTGGTTGGGTGTTTTGCCCTGGAACACCATTTTCATATCGGCCGGTGGTAGATGCCAATTGAGGTTTCCGGGAGGGGTATGCATGCCGGGAGTATTGTTTGGCTGATGGCAATTGGCGCATTTCATAGCATAGACTCCCTTGCCATCGATGCCGCGTTTAGGTGACATTGCATG
>CANCOG010000510.1 GCA_947379685.1 Flavipsychrobacter stenotrophus
ACGAAGTGTCACCCAATGTGTTATTAATTATGGCGTAGGGCCAATAGCCGAGCGCTACCTCAGTCATGTCACGGCTGCAACCGGCGTTAGTGTCGATGTAAAAAACACCGGAAACCGGCGAGCAACTTGTTCCAATTGTAAGCTCAGAGGGATAGGTGAGATAATCTACCATCCCACTATTGGTATAGATACCCGCGGAATCGGAAAAGTTAGAACTGTAAATCCCCGGCATGGTAAAAACGTGCGTGAACGTAGTATTTCCAACGTATGTTCCATCGTCATAGCCTGAAGGATGAACAGGAACATGGAGTACATCGCTGGTGCCATCGCCAAAGTTGACCTGTAATATGGCGGCAGCAGCCCGTTGAGCCGAATCGCTTAAAGTAGCGCCGTAAGTATATGTAACGGTGTCTGGCAGCCTGCAAGATGATGATGAGTGACTATAGGTTACAAGAGATGAAACTGAACCTCCGTAGCAAGGCCATAGACTAAAGTAATCAGACATGCTTTGCAATCTTTTGCCAAAGCCACTAAATGTATAGCAATCTGCAAAGGGAGCATAAGTGCCAGGAACTGTGTATGAATGTGTACCCTGATATTTAAAGGAATCTCCAACAAAGGGAATTACGTGAACGTCATAAGTACTATCACCATAATCAATGATCATGAGTACCGAATCTATTGAAGATGGCGTTTCAGTAACATAACCGGCAAAGGACACCTGGGCTATAGCCGGGAATGTACAAGGTGGTGTGATAACATTGTAATATGTCGAATCATAATTCTGGCTAACAGGCATGGTCAGTCCGCTGCTGCAGGTACTTGCAGCCCTTACCATATTGGTGTTATCCGCATCGCTGTAACCCAGCAAGGAAGTTACAGTTACATGCTGAGCTATTTCGGCCGGATGATCATAGCTGTAAGTGTCAATAATAGCAGTAGGAGACCCAAAACCGTATGAACCTGATGCATACCAATAAGGTAACCGGTAAGTCCTCGTTTCCATCGGCCCATAAAAATGGCTACCATAATCGATAGAAACTTCCACCGAATCTGTAGAACCAGGCGTACCATTAATAAGGCCATACAATCGCACACCAACTGTTGCCGGTACCGAGCATAATGAACTGATTATAGTATCTGAACACATCCACATGTTAATTACAGATGACGCCCCAGTCAACATTTTTATCTCTGAACTATCCGAATAATAGATTACTCCCGCTCTGTCCACAACCATGCCCCTGGCACTAGGCCCGACTCTATTGATCATCCCAGTTCGCTGATCAATTTTTGAAATTCCATTTCCCAAAAAGTATATGTTGTTATTGGAATCTATAGCGAGTTGGGAACTTATATAGTCAGTCATGTTAAGTTGCGCTGAAGTTGCAGGACAACCATTAGAATAATGAGTTCCTCCACCGCCAATGGTGCTAATTATACCTAAAGTATCCACTTTTCTAATTCTATGATTAGAATTCTCGCAAAAATAAATGTTACCTGTATCGTCTACCACAATTCCGGTTACAAAACCAAAATGTGCATCGGTTGCGGGACCGCCGTCACCAGTACTTGTTCCTGTATAATAACCAAAAGATAATCCGGCAACAGCAGTAACGACGCCAGAGGAAACATCTATTTTTCTGACTTTCTCAATATCAGCAAAAAAGACGTTACCTATGGCATCAGCATATATGGCAAAACAATCTGAAAGACCAGCGCTTGTTGCAGGCCCGCCGTCGCCTGAAGAGGTTGAAGAACCTGTGCCGGCTATTGTTGAAATATATCCTGACGAGTAGTCTACCTTTCTGATCCTGTAATTATCCAAATCTGCAATATAGAGATTGCCAGGCCTATCAGTTGCCAAACTAACGTGCCGGCCAATTCTAGCTAGAGGTGCTGGTCCTCCATCACCAGAGTAGCCTGCATACCCACTTCCCGCAATCGTGGAAATTATGCCAGTAGAATGGTATATTTTCCGAACCCTGCCGGCTCCATCATCGAAAAAATAAATATTGCCTGCAGTATCCAAGGTTACAGCATGAGGAGCATTCAAACAGGCAGCAGTAGCTGCCCCCCCGTCTCCCCCATAGCCATGGCAACTGCTTCCAGCAAGAACTGATATTGAACCGTATTGTCCATGAACACACATAGTGCTGCATACAGCAATCAAAAATGGGATAATAAATTTCATAAAAGGTGTGGGTTGTTAATAAATTAAACGCAAACGACAACAAGATAAACAAAAAATCAGCCGCACTTGTACAGGACGACTGATTTTGAATAAATGTTAGTAAAACCTTAAAAAAACTGAATTTTGCACCTGCTCTACATCACCACAACCTTCTTCCTCCAAACCTTTCCATCGACCTCGGCTTTTATTAAATAAACTCCTGCTGCATAGTTGGTCATATCGATCGGGATTTGTAATTGCTTATTGTCACTTATCAGAAGTGTCTTAATTACCTTTCCATGAACATCGGTGACAGAAATGGAGACATCGCCTTCGTGTGCTGGCAGTTCGATATTAAATGTACCTGAGGATGGGTTAGGGAAGATCGCAATATCTTTTCCTGACTCACTACCAACTAATTTGACTTCGTCAGGACAATCGGAGGCTGCCCGAACAAACATAGTACGGGTTGCGGATATTGTTCCGCAAAGATTGGTAACCGTAAATGAAATTACGACAACGCCTGTACTCAAACCCCGAACAATACCCGATCCTGACACTGTAGCTATTGCAGAGTTACTACTGCTCCATGTACCACTACCAGCTGCATCGGTAAAATGGAATGCCATCCCCAGGCAAATTGTGTCAACACCTATTATCGTACCCGCACTTGGTATTGGGTTTACCGTTACAGCAAATGTCGAATACGTTGTGCCGCACAGGTTTGTCATCGCATAAGATATGGTTGTGCTTCCGGCGGTTACTCCGGTTACAACTCCACTTCCTGAAATTGTTGCAGAAGTAGAGCTACTGGTCCATACACCACCAGCTATAGCCGCAGATAACTGTATAGTGTCACCCACACACACATTCGATAATCCAGAAACGGTGGTCGTAGCGGGCGCGGTAAGTACAGTAAAAGTAAACCGGTCGGAATCAATTCCACAAGAATTAGCAACAATATATAATATACTGTCAATACCTGCACTTAAACCTGTTACACTGCCGGCTAATACGGTCTTAACAGCCGTATTAGTGCTTACCCATGTTCCACCTGTGCCTGTTGTTGTAAGTGTTACCGAAGAACCCACGCAAATACTGTCTGTACCGGAAATTGAACCGGCAGCAGGTATGCTTTTTACGATAAAGTTCGTCCAGACAGTATCCGTCCCGCAGCTGTTGGTCTGGATATAATAAATTCTGGTCATGCCAGCGCTGATACCAGTTACAACGCCACCCAAAGATACCGTTGCGACGGCCACAGTTGTGGTGCTCCATGCACCGCCTGCAGAAGAAGATGACAAAGTACTCGTCGCGCCGATGCAAACACTATCCACACCTGACAATGTACCCGCCACAGGCAACGGATTAACCGTCACCAGCCTGTAAATTATATCCGTGCCGCAACCGTTTGTTACGCTATAGAAAATAGAATCAACTCCCGCGGTCACACCAGTAACCACACCACCGGTAACGGTTGCAAATCCAGCACTGCCCGAATGCCATGAACCACCAGAAACCGACGGTGTAAGGGTTAAGGTTGCGCCAACGCAAACCGAACTTCCCGCAGACAATGTACCGGCAACAGGCAATGGGTTCACAGTTATAAGCCTGTAAATAATATCTGATCCGCAGCTGTTGGTGACGGTGTAGAAAATAGTATCAACGCCGGCGCTTACACCAGTTACGATTCCTCCGGAAACGGTTGCAATTGCAGCACTAGAAGATGCCCAGGTACCACCCGAAACAGATGCTGTAACCGTTGTTGTAGCCCCTGCACATACTGTTGTACCACCCGACAATGTACCTGCAACCGGTAATGGGTTTACCGTTATCACTGTATGCGCTACATCAGTACCACAAGTATTCGAAATTGAATAAAAAATAGTATCAGTTCCTGCACTTACACCTGAAACTACACCGCCTGAAACAGTAGCCGCTGAACCGCTTGCGCTCCAACTACCACCTGAGATGGAAGTTGTCAA
>CANCOG010000511.1 GCA_947379685.1 Flavipsychrobacter stenotrophus
GCGAGCAATTCAGCAATTGAGTCATTGAGCCATCGTTTACCCCCACGTGCCCAACGTTTACATTTACTGTATCATACGCAACCGTACCGCATAAGTCCATTTTAACGACATAGCTGGTGGTGGCAGCAGGTTTTACCCAGGTGTTGCCACCGCTGTCTATGGCGGTGGATATGCCCAGTTTGTACCAGTAACAAGGCATACCATCCCCGTTTAGCGCAGGTCCAAGCCTTACACTGTCTCCCGGGATTATTGTTGTGTCACGCCCCGCATAGGCTTTTGTATTACTGGCTATGACGCTAACGTCGTCAACGAGGTATGCACTTAAATGCCCTCCGCACCAGGTGTTGCTTATATATGTTAAGTGCCCTGTGTCAAAAAACATGCCTATTGTAATGAATTTTTCGGCACCATCGGCTACGAAACTGCCTTGAATCCTGATCCAGTTCAATGTGTCGAAAATTACATTGGTATCCAGCACCTGTGGCGTATACTGTGATTGAACTTTAGCAGGCGCATGGGTCGTATCAATAGTGCCATCGTCTAGGTATGCACCAATTTTGCTGATAGAATAACTTGACCCCTGTTCTTGGGTAACAAAAAAGGAAACACAATAGGATGTTCCTGCTGTTAAATTGCTAACTAATCTTCCCTGAAAATAATTGAAACAATTTAATCCAGCGGTCATGACGTAGTAATAGTCGTTAAAGATATCTGAACTTATCATGCCATTTCCTGTACGAGGGGAATGGTGGAAATTGCCGTTAATTGGCGCGGCACCAAAACCAGTACCACAAATATTTATGTATTCAGGATATTGATCCTGTAGGCTATGAAATGCAGAATCGAGGAATACGTAATTGGTATCGATAGCATCCCAAAATTTAGCAAGCCTTATTTGGTCGGCATTATCTGGACAACTGTCATGTTGTTCGAAGCTACCGTTAAGCACTAAATTCATCTGCGCCTGTGAAGTGAGACAGGCGCAGACGAATATAAAAGTGATGATAATTTTTTTCATCAACGTTAATTTATGGTAAATTTAAGGGTAAATACGGTACCCAAATGCGCCCTGTATGTCTAAGGCGGCGGTAATCACGAGGTCGCAGTAGCTGCCGGGGCTGGCATTCATAGTTGCATGCATACCCTTCATTTTCCCCTTTCCTTATTCTTTCCTTAACACGCCATTACCTAATTTTGTTGCTGTATGAAATCGTTTAACGTTCCGGAGCATTACAGGAGTCCGCTGATTACAGCTATTAAGCAAAAAAGAAAGGGCGATGACAAAATGAAAAAAGACTACTCACCTACGGTGCTTGACCTGGGGAAGTTACAGATCATTCTGGCGCGGCATTTCGGGTTTTGCTATGGTGTAGAGAATGCTATCGAGATTGCCTTCAGGGCGGTGGAGGAGCATCCGGGCAAGCGTATTTTCCTGCTGAGCGAGATGATTCATAACCCCGGCGTAAATGCCGACCTGGTGGCGCTGGGCGTACAGTTCATCATGGACAACAAGGGCAATATGCTCATGGGCTGGGACCAACTGAAGAGCGATGATATCGTGATCATACCCGCATTTGGTACCACTTTGGAACTGGAGCAGCAATTGCGCGATATTGGCATCGATCCAACTCATTATGAAACTACTTGTCCCTTTGTTGAAAAGGTTTGGAACAGGGCAGGGAAAATAGGCGATGACGGTTATACCATTGTAGTACATGGCAAGCCGGGGCATGAAGAGACCAGGGCTACTTTTTCTCACAGCAAGCTGCATACACCAACGGTGATCGTAAAGGATATGGAGCAAGCCAAATTGTTAGGGGAATACATCACCGAATCACTTCCCGAAGAGCAATTTTATACCGATTTTCACGGGCAGTATTCAGAAGGTTTTGACGTTGCAAAAGATCTGCAAAGGATTGGTGTGGTCAACCAAACCACCATGCTTGCCAGCGAAACACAGGCTATTGCCGACTATCTGAAGCAGGAAATATTATTTTACCATCGGACGCCAGCCCACAAATCGGCTGACCGTGTTGCCGATACCAGGGATACACTTTGCTATGCAACCAATGATAACCAAAGTGCCGTAACCGGTATGCTGGATGAAGATGCCGACCTGGCCATAGTTATTGGAGGCTACAATAGTTCCAATACTTCGCACCTCGTTGAACTGTGCGAACAAAAGCTGCCGACCTACTTTATTAAGGATGAAACCTGCCTTGTGTCGCCGCAGGAAATAAAGCATTTTGATATGCACACCAATACAGAAATCTCAACTAAGGGGTTTTTGCCTGTGTTTAGCCCATACCGTATTATGGTTACTTCCGGTGCTTCGTGTCCCGATGCTCTGGTGGAAAGGGTGATCGTGCGGTTGAGTGCTATGTGCGGTTTGAGGGTAGATGTAGATAGCTTGGTGTCGCAATGGGAGGGGTAGGTATGTAGTGTTTGTCCCGGCAGTCAGAGACTGCTACCCACCAGGACGTAGTCGGAGACTACGCCCAACAGTTCATGTAAAGTTAAGTCAAAGTATTAGTCCGGCACCCGCCAACTAATATTTCAACACCTCCGTCCTGTAATAGTTGGTAATTCTTGAAATAGCGGCACCACCTGATCTTGTGGTGTCGCGCCTTATGACTTCATCCTTAAACTCTTTGACCTCACTCATTTTATTGGTGAAATAGTCTACTGCCATCCACTTGGTTGCACTCATTTTATCATAGCGGAAGACGATCCTGGCAACGGGAAGGGGGTGCTTCACGCCGTTATTATCTCTGTAAGTGTGGTCATGATCAATGTATTTCTGCCAAAGGGATACATACCTCACCAAATCAAAATTCACCAAAGTGTCAGCATTGATTATGCTGTCTCTTACGTCATAACATTCAAATTGGTAAGTAGTGTCGCCTGCCATGCGTGGGTATGCCGAATAAAAGTCGGGGCGGGCATAGACAACCTGTCGTTTTTCCGGAGCCTTTGGCTGTCCGTAACAACAAAAATGACCGGCACAAATTGTGCCGATCATGATTAGAATTACCATTATTGCTTTACTGTACAAGTTATTTAGTTTAGTACTATTACAAGGTCATTGGTGTTTACAAGTGTTCCTGCTACCAATTCAATGTGACCTACCACACCATCAAAAGGGGCAGTAATAATGGTCTCCATCTTCATGGCTTCAATCACAAACAGTTGCTGGTTCTTTTTGACTGCTTCGTCTTTTTTGACGAGCACTTTTGAGAGCATACCCTGCAGCGGGGCACCAATCTGGTGATCGTTACCCTTATCTGTTTTCTTATTTTCTTTGTGCTCTACTTTTACAGACCTGTCGCGCACTTCTACGTTGCGGGTCTGGCCGTTCAGTTTGAAGAAAACGGTTCGGTTGCCTCTGTCATCAATCTTGCCGATGCTCAGCAACCTGATGAGCAATGTTTTTCCTTTGGCGATTTCGATAGTAGTATCCTGGCCTTCCTTCATGCCATACAAAAAGTACTTGGTGGGGACATTGGACACATCGCCGAATTCGCGGTTGAATTTCAGATAGTCCTCAAATACCCTCGGGTAAAAACGGTAAGAGAGGAAGTCGGTGAGGCCGAGGTCGTCGCCATATTTTTCTTTAAAAGCTGCAAGGTCTTTGTCGAAATCGATGGCTGGCAGGTGCTTGTTGGGCCTGTCGGTAAATGGTGTTCTGTCTTTAAGAATAATGCGCTGCAACTGAGCCGGGAAGCCCCCTTCAGGTTGCCCTATTTCGCCCATGAAAAATTGCTGCACCGATTCCGGGAACGAAATATTGTCCCCTTTTTCGAAAATATCTTTTTCAGTAAGGCCATTTGCTACCATGAACTGAGCCATGTCCCCAACGACCTTTGAACTCGGCGTTACTTTCACGATGTCGCCAAACATATCGTTGACGGTGGCATACATTTCCTTGATCTGTTCAAACTTATCACCAAGGCCAAGTGCTATGGCCTGAGGCTTAAGATTACTGTACTGGCCGCCCGGTATCTCGTGATGGAACACCTCTGCTGCGCTCGCTTTAAGTCCGCTTTCAAACGGATAATAAAACTCGCGGACCGCCTCCCAGTAATTGCTGAACTGATTGAGCAGTTTTGCATCATAAGGGTTGTCGCGTTCATGGAATTTCATCAT
>CANCOG010000512.1 GCA_947379685.1 Flavipsychrobacter stenotrophus
GCTTTGTTGCCGAACAGTAACTTCAATTGATATGTATCCTGCCCATCTTGCCCAATAAATGCTGTCAATGTAATGTGCCTGTTGTCGTTGACAAATTTTTGAGTGTAATCATGTTCAAAGGTCGGCAGCAAAACTCCATCACACCAATAGCTTCTGATTTCCTGGTTAGCTGAATTTTGGAGCGCACCTTGAATTTTAGATTCAAGCATGTCGCAAAAAGTGGTGTCAAGCATTAATTCAATGGGTGGATTCTCGAGTAAAATTATGTCTTTAAAGCTAGCACGGCAATTCAACTTTGACCGACACATTAATAAACCTGCAGGTTTTACCGGTTTGTCCTTGCTTTTGCCCCCGTTGCCACTTTTTTCTGTACTTTCATTTGACAATTCAAATAGCCAATTGAAAAAGAACACATTCTGGAAAGAAGCATGTAAATTTTTGTCGGGCGCTTTTTTTGTGACAGCGGGTGCAAGCTGGTATTTTGCCTGGTACCACGTAACAGTTCCATTTCTTAATACTTCTATGTCTCCGGAGTTTCTCACTATTCGCGGATTCATTCATTTCACGTTGTTTGTGGCTACATTCTATATTGGGTTTCTTAGGAAAATAAAACAGTAAGGGTGAACAGGAAAACCTCAGCAATACTTATCCCCTATAGTCCACTCTCAAGCGCCGATAACCAGTCTCGATATTTGCTCTTATAATTGTCTCTGGCTAAGGAATCTTCAAGTATAATATCGATTCCCCCATCATATGGCGCAACTAACCGGGACTGCTCAAACAAAACAAAGATTGCTCTGACTTCGTCATTCGCAATACACTTTAACAGGGCATTATGCGCATTCGGTTGCCAGGTGATTTCTGCAAAAGCTGGTCGGTATACATCGCTGGGGTTAAATTCATCAGCATCAATTTTACATAGGGGGATGCTTTCCAGGTGTTTAAAAGCATAATGGGAAAAACATTGTTCTTGCTCAGTAATGTGCACTTCTTCCGGCTCATTGAAATTAAAGTCTCCTGTAACCAATAGTACTTTTGCGCCCGGCCCAAGTACATCGGTTATGATGGTGTTTTGCCGCTCCAGCAATATCTCCCATTCTGCTTCAGTAACAGCATATCTCTGAGACTCAGGCAGACTGTGTATTCTAAACCACCTGTCGCTATAATCCCTCTTAAAAAGATACTGTACGGGAAAAGTGTTAGGGAAAATTGAGGTCCATTGTGTTTTGAACTGGTCAGGTGTCATGGCGTTTATATACTTAAACTCGAATGTTGATGCAACAAGTATACCGATTTTGTACTAATTAGTAATCATCAACTCAAAAATCCGGATTCCATTCTTCTAAAACAACCTAAGAACTGAACTTACTAAATCGGCCCAATGCAGCCATCAGTTCAAACTACCTGCATTTATCTGACCATAATTATCTAATTTTATTACTTACGTTAAGAATGAAGCCCTATGTACAAACTACTTTTTACTTTACTCATCATTCCAGCCTGGCTGAGTGCCCAGACGGTTACTACTATTGCGGGTACCGGCACCGGGGCGTTCAGCGGCGATAACGGTCCGGCCGCGGCGGCTCAGCTGCAACGACCAACATCTCTTGCATTTGACAAATATGGCAACATGTACATCGCAGATGGCAATAATTTCCGTGTCCGGAAAATAAGTGTGTCCGGTATAATAACCTCTTTTGCCGGGAACGGTGTCGATGCATTCAGCGGCGATGGCGGGCCTGCCACTGCGGCAGAAGTTGCGCCCACCAGTGTGGCTACCGACACTGCCGGCAATGTGTATATTACAGAGCCCACACGCATACGTAAAGTAAATAGCGCAGGTATTATTACCACAATTGCCGGGAACGGTGCTTTCGGCTATAACGGAGACGGCATGCAGGCCACAATTGCGAAACTATATTATCCTTACCTGGGTTTTATTGATGAGGCCGGGTCGGTTTAGTTTTCTGACTATAACAATCACCGCATCCGAAAAATAACGACAGCTGGTATTATTTCCACCGTCTTCGGAACTGGCACCAGTGGCTCGGCGGGCGATAATGGCCCAGCAACAGCAGCCGACCTGATGACCCCCTATTTTTTATCGAGGAATGCAAGAGGAGATATCTTTTTTACCGACAACGGCGCCAGGCGTATAAGAAAAATAGATACAGCCGGCATTATTACGGCCTTTGCGGGTACCGGTGGAGGTGGCAATGGTGGTGACGGCGGACCGGCAACCAGTGCGACTGTCGGGCAAGGCAGCAATGTCTCCTGCGACGATTCCGGGAATGTATATATTGCCTGTGGCAGCTCCAATACTGTAAGAAAAGTAAACGCATCGGGAATAATTACTACAGTTGCAGGAAACGGTAGTCCGGGGTTTGCGGGCGATGGTGGTCCGGCATTGATGGCGGAATTTGCCACCGCCAATTTTGTGGCGTTCTATAAACACAGCCTGTACATTGCAGACCTGTACAACAACCGTTTACGCAAGGTTCGTCTCGATGCTTTAGCCGTAACCGATGCAGCACCAGAGCCAACCAATATCCACCTCTTCCCCAACCCCGCCCATAATGAATTGAACATAAGCGCAGGCACAGCCATAAAAAATGTGACGTTGATAAACATTTCCGGGCAGGTTGTAGCGTCGTTTGACAAAACGAATGCGCCGGGAGGTAAGGAAATGAGTATCTCTACGCGGGATTTGACGGGAGGGTATTATGTGGTTTGGGTGAACGGGGAGCTTGAGGGGAAGTTTTTGAGGGAGTAGAAGTTGGTGCATGGCTTCCTTTTTTCGCAAGCGGACGCTTGCAAAAGGCAGGGACCGAGCGAGACGCTCGGACCAGAGGGGGATCAATTAGTCGGCGGCGAAGTCGCCGGGGACGTCTTTCTTAATTACATCCTTAAACTTAGGGTTTTGTGGAGCTACCTACTATTGATCATATTTAGTTTTAAAACTCGTTTTTCCCGCTTCTTCTGGTACTCGATAATTTCTTTATATAATGGCGTACCAAGGGGGAAGCGCAAGTGGCTTAGCGCACACGCCAAAACTTCCTTATTCGCATTTTCTACCGTACACAAGATCCCGGAAATATCTCCACTGTTAAATACGTCAGTTATAAAAAGCTCCGTTTTTAAAGTCATGGATTTCCCTTTTTCATTGAAAACTTGAACCAGGCCTCTTTCGGGATAGGCACTTAACGGCAGCACGCCTTTTAACTTTTGGGTTAGTGGCTCATATTGCTCTTTGTAGTCCATATTACCAATTTTTCAGCAAAATTACATACGCAATTTAGTCAATTTCGATCTCATTGAAATCATCTCTCCTACGCCCCTTCCATTTCCACCCAGGCCCCATTATCCTTCAGCAGCTGAATCAGTTCGTCCACTGCTATGTCGCTAGGGACATTCTTCTTCATCACATCCTTGCTTTTATAGAGGGTTATTTTGCCGGGGCCACTGCCTACGTAGCCGAAATCGGCATCGGCCATTTCGCCGGGGCCATTGACTATGCAGCCCATGATGGCAATTTTAACGCCTTTGAGGTGGTGGGTGGCAGCGCGTATTTTGGCGGTTGTTTCCTGCAGGTCGAAAAGAGTACGACCACAGCTGGGGCAGGAGATATATTCTGTCTTGCTGATACGGGTACGGGTTGCCTGGAGTATGGAAAATGCTGTATTGTTCAGGAATTGCTCGTTGCTCATAACGGCCAGGTATGTACGGCCACTCACCTGCGTGTTCTTCATTACGGCCTTGCTGTTGTTGAGCCATATGCCGTCTCCCATGCCATCGAGGAATAAGCCGCCAGCTTCGGTTGCAAAATGTATCAGTTGTTCATCAACAGTCGCATCTGTACTATCTACCCTCAGTATGACCGGGCATGCAACAGTTTGCGCCATCATGGCGGAAAGGAAATTACGCACTGGCACAAACCCTCTGTTACTATCGGAATAGGCAACAACAACCGTGTGATTCTGTTGCTTTAAGCGATTCAGTAATTCCTGTGTATAGGTATCGGCATTCACCAGCACGAAATGCAACTCATCTTCCGGCGCATTTCCCACCATGCACTCCGCTTCTGTGAGTAATGGGTGGCACTTGCTTTTATTCTCAGCCGCAG
>CANCOG010000513.1 GCA_947379685.1 Flavipsychrobacter stenotrophus
GTCAGCGCAGTCGCGCAGGTGATATGGTTGCAAATTTCGTTAGCAAATAGACGTTCACAAAAGAACTTTTGGAGCCCAGATCATTTTTTCGCGGGGGCGACGAAAAGGCTCGACTTGCGGACTGGCTTTTTAGGTAATAGCATTCCGGGATAACAAACAACACCAATGGTGAGCATCTGTTCATGCCAGCTGTTTGTATTGGCCACAAATCCGGGATTGGTGTTGCCACTGCCATAGTTGAAACCTGCAACCAGGTCGTATGCCTTATAGGAAGCTGTAACCTTAAGCCCAAGTTGGAAGTAACCGTGTTCGTGATTTTTAAGTGGCCCCATATAGGCAACCGACCCAATAGCGTGATAGCTGATAAGTGGCCTTTTCTTGAGTAACACATAGACCGATGGCGCAACACGCGCAAACCCGTAACTCAGTTGTACGTGCTCGTTGTCATTCAATGTTTTAGCCATTTTATAGCCCAGATAATCGAGTGTAAGGCCATAGCTGAACAGGTGCCCCGGTCTTTCTTTCGTTTTTACCCCGCCACCTATGTACGCGCCCCTTCCATTGTAGGTAAATGATGAATATCCGTAGGGTACCTTATCAGTTACTACCCATAGTTCGCTTACTGCCCCGCCGGAAACGAATGCTTCCGGAATGAGTTTTTTGTGGCTGTCGCCAAGGGTGTCAGGTCTTTGGGCAAACAGATTCAGCGGAAGAAAAGCGAGAATGCAGCAGATAAGTTTCATAATGCAGCATAAAATTATGCTTTTAGCCGGATTAATTGGTGGCCAATAATCTTACCACAACGGGCACAATGCAAATCACTAGGAGCAAAAGACGATTTCGGTGAGATCAAATGTGAGGGCGCAAAGCTGTATTAATACAGGAGCACAATGCAAATATAATAAGCGTAAAAGGGCGATAAAAAGATGAGGAGTTTAAGTGGAAATACTGGAGCACTGGAATGAGGTTCATGAATAAATTGATGGTTGAAAAAATATCGGTGAATTAAATTTGTGAAATGTGACCGGAAAACAATGAAAATTGTAAAATAAACAGCTAAATTGCGCAGTAATTAACACTCAAAACACATTTTTTAAAGTAAGTTTTGTTCTTTGTCAGGCGATAAAAAATTATAATTCAAGCGCATATTTAACCGTTTTTGCTGGCTTAATAGCCGAAAATGATAAAAAAATGTATCATTGCAATTAAAAAAGCGGTTTTAATTATAAAAAATTGTGTGAAAGTTCTAATTTTATCGCTCCAACAATCCGTTACTTATAAAAATTAATAACCGAACAAATGGTCTATATGCAAAAGGGAATACTAAAACGTTCTTCAAGGCTGGCAATGTTATTGTTCATTGCTTTAAGTTTCAAATCAAACGCACAGGATATCGTAAAAATAAGGAATCAGAATTTCACCTCCTATTTTTCTAAGTCACAGCATCTCCCAGTATTGGTAGTGTACACGCTTACCCCTGAGTTGTTTAATTGCAGCAAGCAAAAAGGAGAGAACGGAGTTCACCTGGATACAGACCCTCAGTTACCTGAATATTCTGCGCTGGCCGATGACTATACAAGTACCCAATTTGACCATGCACAAATGATGTCGCCGAGCGAAAATACCTGCGATAAAGATGCATACAGGGAAAGCTACTTCTATACCAACGTAATGCCAATGCCAAAAGATCTTTATAAATCAATGTGGGAAAAACTACATGAAAAAGAAAAGATCAAGGCTAAGAAATTCAAGAAGATAAAAGTATTCTGTGGAACAGTTGGCCGTAACTGGGTAATTGGCCAGACAAACAATATCATTGTTCCTGAGTATTGCTGGAAAGTGATCTACATCCCTAGCACCGACGAATACCTGTGCTACGAATTCCACAACATTGCTCCTTACAACAACCCAAATGTTGATGACAAGCTGGAATTGCATAAGGTTGACATCAATACTATCGAGTCTCTGGCTGGTGTACATTTCGTAAATGGTATCATTTCTGCCAGCTACGTAACACCAACACCTCCTGCACAATAATAGATTAACAGCAAATTTTATATAAAGCCTCTGCCATGTGCGGAGGCTTTTTAATTAGCTGATTTTTTGATTAGCTAATTAGCTAACCGGGTGCTGAATTCAATTAGCTGATGTGCTGACCTGCCTACCTATTGTCGCGGGCAGAGAATGGAAAAACTGCCATTCAAAATCTTGCACGGAAGCTGATTTTGGACTTTGACAAAGGCTGCGACGAAAGTAACTGGCGGAATATCTGGACCTTTTATAAAGCCTTTCTAATTCGTGACGCGCTGCGTCACGAATTAGAAAGGACGCATTGTTTGCAAAATTATAATGAGTAGTTTTAGGTCTTATTTATGTCAAAACAATCGGAACAAGTGAATTATGGCCTCCTTGGCTCCATAAAGAATATTATTCTCCATCATCGGCAACGGGTATTCAGGGCGATCAACTCAGCCCTGCTTGAAACTTATTGGGAGATTGGTAAGCTGATAGTTGAAGATGAACAGCAAGGAAAAAGAACGGCAGGGTACGGTACAGAGTTACTTAAATCTCTTTCGGTTCAGTTGTCACAGGAATTTGGGCAGGGTTATGATTATACCAATCTGACGAATATGCGGAAGTTTTACCTGGCCTTTCCAATTCTTGACGCAGTGCGTCAAGAATTGAGTTGGACGCATTACCGTCAGTTAAGCAGGCTGGCCAGTGAAGCCCAGCGAATGTATTATCTGAAAGAAAGCACTGACAACAACTGGAGTTCACGGACACTGCAGCGGCAAATCAATAGCCTGGCATTTGAACGAACCTTAACGCATACAAGACCGGAACTGGAACCGGAAAAAATAAATAATATACTCAAAGACCCTTACATCTTTGAGTTTCTTGGCCTATCGCCCGATGTCAGGAACACGGAAAAAAGTATTGAAACCGCTATCATTGACCATTTGCAGCAGTTTTTGTTAGAGTTCGGGAGAGGATTTGCATTTGTTGCCCGGCAGCAGCATATTGTAACGGATACTTCTGACTTTTATATAGATCTGGTGTTTTATAATTACATGCTGAAATGCTTTGTGATCATAGACCTTAAGACCGGAGAACTGACCCACCAGGATATTGGCCAGATAGATATGTATGTGCGTATGTATGATGACCTGAAACGCCTGCCCGGCGACAACCCTACCATTGGTTTACTGCTTTGTTCCAGGAAAGATGACGCAATAGTAAAGTACTCCGTATTGAACGACAATAACAATTTGTTTGCCAGCAACTACCTTCTTTACCTTCCTGCGGAAGAAGAATTAAAACAATTGATAGAACTTGACCGCATAAATTTTGATTTAAACAATAACCCCTAAACTGTGCAGCTACTGATTGCAATTAGCTGATGGGTGCACTGAATTTAATTTTAGTGCGAACGGCAAAGTTGAGTGCATTTACGTTAACCGAACTTTGTGCTCTTAATTTACCCGTCTCACGTGCAAAGTAGTGCTCCTTGTGAATAACTTAGTGGTATTTGTGTTAAGCTTTAATACAGGAATTTACCCCGCTGCAACTATAGCAGGAGCAAGGCAATTGGTGACATCGTCCACGCCAGGTACAAATCGTTTCATCCCAATATTTTTGAGTTCGGGCTATTTCTGCAACGCCAGCGCTTCGTATTTTTTGAAGGAATCAAGCTGGTGGAGTTCGTTGTAAGAAATTGCGAGGTTCTTGAATGATTCTATATGGTGCGGGTCCATGGAAAGGACCATGTGCGCATAATAGATAGTAGAATCGTACATTTTCATGTTCATGTAGCACAAGCCAAGGTTGTGTACGACGCTGGTGTTACGGGGATTGAGGGCTACATCTTTTACCAATATATCACGGGCTGCCGTGAAATTCTGATTCATAAAGTAGATGCCTGCCAGTCCGTTGAAGGCAAGTGTATTTGTAGGGTCATCGGCAAGGCCCAGCTTATAGTGCCGTTCGGCTGAATCGAAGCGCTTTAATTTGAAAAATGCAGTGCCGAGGGCAACATGCGCGTCGTAAAAGTGAGGGTAGACGGCCACCGCCTTTTGCAGGTAGGGGATGCTTTGATCTATGATCTGGTTCTT
>CANCOG010000514.1 GCA_947379685.1 Flavipsychrobacter stenotrophus
CCTCATTACCCGTAACGGTGACAGATGTCCCAATTTATATTTTGTAGAAAGCGGTCTGATGCGTGGCTATTATTATAACGACGACAAGGAGATAACTAATTGGTTTGCGAGGGAAGGGGAGTTCGCAACAAGTTTTTATGCATTTATCACACAGGCGCCCGCATTCGAAAACATTGAAGCGCTGGAAAACTGCGAACTCACACAGCTGCCCTTTGACAGGCTACAACAGTTATACACCTCCTTCCCTGAAACCGAACGGATTGGCCGTTTGCTGACCGAATCATACTACATAAAGCTGGAGGGCAGACTCCTAGGTTTACAGTTCACTACAGCAAAGGAACGCTATGATAATCTGGTGAAATCCAACCCATTACTGGTGCAGCGGGCGCCGCTCGGGCAGATCGCATCCTACCTGGGAATTACTCAGGAAACATTAAGCAGGATAAGGGCCAGGTATTGAAATGTTAAAGCTATGGTTTTTGATATAGGTCAAAAATCATAGCTTTTCGGCGAGATATCTTTGTTTCATCATCAAAAATCAACTGTTTATGAAACAAAAGCCATCAAGTGCATTTATCGGAGCCTCTTGGATAGCCTTGCTTGCGGGTGGGGTTGCATTTTGCGTAGGATTGTGGAACGCCACCATGCAACTCAATGAAAAAGGGTACTATTTCGCCATTCTCATGTATGGGCTGTTCTCCGCCGTTTCCCTGCAAAAAAGTGTCAGGGACCAATTGGAAGGCATTAAGGTTACTGCTATTTATTTTGGCTTGTGCTGGTTTTCAACGGGCCTTTCTATATTGTTGTTGGTGGTAGGACTATGGAATGCCACACTTTTGAGGAGCGAAAAGGGTTTTTATGCTATGTCATTCATGCTTTGTTTGTTCGCCGCCGTGGCGGTTCAGAAAAATATACGAGATGCGCAGAGCGCAGATGGTGCTGAGGCGATAAACAACCAATAATCGCATGTGTAAATGTGTCAGAACCTGAGTCACAGCTAAAGTATCTTCTTCGGAATAACTTTCTTTGTCCAGGTTTTGACACGTTTCCAGCTGCCAGCTTCAACATCGGGATTTGATTTCAGGGTCGTCTCCCAGGCATTTTCGGGCTTAAACTCCTCCTCCATTCCTTTTTCTACTCCTGCGGCAATTTTTTCAGAATACATCACTGTTACACATTCTGAGTTGAGATTGGCGCTTCTCGGGTCGAGATTGAAAGTGCCTACAACAGCAATTCTACCATCTATTACCATCGATTTTGCATGAAGCCCGAAAGTAGGGGTGAAGTTCAATTTCTGTTGCAAGGCACCCGTCATGATGTCATAGCGTTCCTTTGCATCGGGCCTGAATTCGAATATGCGTACACCGGCTTCTAGTAATCCCTTCCTTATTTTCTGATAGCCTGCAAAAGCCGGGAGGTTATCTGTTGAGGCTAGACTATTGGTAAGAATTCGGATCTTTACGCCACGCCTGACAGCGGCCGCAAATACCTCCTTCCCTTCTTTTGTTGTAATGAGGTAGGGCGATTGAATGTCAATCGATTTTTGGGCGCCGTTTACAAGTTTAATGAGCTCATCGGTAGTATTTCCGCCACCATGCAGGCCTTCACTATTGTTTTTGCCGGGTGCATCGGGTACGAACCGACTACTGTCCAGCCATACAAGGCTTCCCGATTGCTGAATTCTTTTGAATGCATTTGGGAGGTCCCTGATCTTTTCCCTCACCTGTGGCCAGAAGTTTTCGGGGTTGCAGGCATATTGGTGGAGTCGTTCAAAACGTTTTACATCAGTAAAATCGGTATTTGGGTCGCTTACTAATTCATTAACCGGAACACTCAATGGGCTGTTCCAGAATTCTTCAAACGAATTATGAACGTCAGCAACAGTTTTGCCAAGTAACAGCACATCCCGGTCTCGGAAGTTATACTCATGGCTGTAGTCGAAATATTCATCTGCAATGTTTCTACCTCCCGTTATCACCACCTTGTTATCAACATTGAAGGTTTTGTTATGCATCCGTTGATTGGCGCCCTTAAAATCTTTTGCCAGGTGAGCAATCTTTCCAACTATGTTTTTGCCGAGGTTTATGCCCGGGTTATAAATTTTAATGGATATGTTTTTGTGCGAAGCCAAAGTCAGAATATCGTGCGGACTGGCATCGACTAGTATGTCATCAATGAGCATGCGTACTTTAATACCGCGGTCGGCCGCCCTAACAATATAATCGCAGGCAATTAAACCAACATTATCGGTAGCGAATATAAAATACTGTATATCAATTGTTTTTTCTGCATTTTCGCATAACCAGGCACGTGCTATCATGGCATTGCCACCATCTTCCAGTACGTACGCACCTGTCTTATTGAGCAGGCTATCTTTCAACGGCTCGAGTTGACGGGATAAGCCCGCTGAGTCGCTGAAATGTATTTTTGAGCAGAAATCTTCAGTAGCAGCAGGTATCTCTTTGGGATGACTGCCGCAGGAGATCAGGCCGAGGGTTAATAGGATCAGGGGTATGATTTTTGGGGCCATTGGATTGGTGTGTTTTTGAAATGTCTATTCATGCGCATAAAAAAAGTCATTCCAAACTGCTTGCCAAAGATTCCATTTTGGGTGCAGCTTTTGGTAGCTGGTGACTATACCCTTGATGTCACTATATTTTAGCCAATACAGCGTTGTTATTCCATCATAATCGCCATCGCTCCCCATTGACGCAATAACGGGTGCGATTCCAATAATCTTAACCGTTGAAGTTGTTTTATCGTTGCTGAAGGTCCATTCTTCCAGAATTTTATATAATTTGATCTGCGAATAATTATACCTTGTTGTTGTGATTCGGGTGATGTAGTCCCCTGTTACGGGGTCTTCTATCTCCACAGTATCGTTGGCTTCGTTACAGACTTCATTGAGGTGTCGTTTGGTCAAAACCATTGAAAAATTGCTGTCAGGCGATTCATATGCCTTGATTTTCCCTGTCTTGGCACCTCGCGTGAGTATTTCCGCCAGGTTTTGCACTTTGTTTTTTGGGTAAGTATAGCCATTGGGGTTTATGTCTGAATCTGCCAAAGAAATAAGGCGGGTAATACGTTTGGTCCAGGTTTGAGTCGCGGTATGTTTAGCTTTAACGCTTGGTTGCTTGCTCTTTTGTTGCCCATATGCCAGTGACGTAAGGGACAGCAATATCACACACAACCGAAATTGAGCCATTTGACGGAATTTTTACTAAAGTAATGAATTGTTCCTGATCTGGTATGTCATCGACAATGTATGTAAAAAATAATATATTTATATTCGCAGCCAGAAAGCTGGTTCCCGGCCCAACTCAGCACATTATTTTTCCTATTTCTTTACCACCCACAATTTCTGCACATGCTCCGCAGCGAGGTTCATATCCAGGCCATTCATGCACTTAAAGTGCTTTTTGGGGCATTTGTTATAGCCTAGCTTGCTACAGGGGTGGCAGCCAAGTGACTTGTTTTCCATAATTATGGATTGCGGTGCAATCCTCGCTTTGAGGCTATTGTAGCCGTAATAAGGAAACATACCCAGTTCCGGTGATGTATTACCCCAAAGTGATATAATTGGTTTTTGGAAGGCCGCAGCTACATGCATCAGCCCAGTATCGTTAGTGATAACAACTTTTGCATATTTTACAAGTTGCGCTGATTCATTCAGGTTGAACTTGCCACACGAGTTATATATTTTAATAGTGTCCTGTGCTGCTATCTGGCTACCTTCATCCCTGTCTTCAGGCCCACCAATCAGTATAACCGGAAAGGGCACAGCTAAGCAAAATTTCTTCCATTGCTCCACCGGTAGCTTCTTGGTATTATAAGAACCGCCGATAACGCAGGCCACGAACCCGCCCCAATGGCTCATAGGTATATCATTATTGCTGAGCTCCATGTTCTCGGGTATCATGTAATCGAGCCCCTTGCCATCATTATGTACATTAATCGGCTCTGCCGCCTCGAAATAGCGCTCTACTATGCTTTTGTCGGGCATCAGATCCAACTTGAGGTTGGTGAGCAACCACTTTTTGATATTTAGCTTAGGAAATGCTTTTGAAGGGACATCCAATGCTTTTTTTAATCGGGTAGTTCTGAGGTTG
>CANCOG010000515.1 GCA_947379685.1 Flavipsychrobacter stenotrophus
CAATGAAAGGATTGTATATTTTCCTCGGCATAGTATTGCTGTTGGTATTTGTAGGAGGTTGCGGTTACAATGGCATGAATAGTGCAAGGGTAGGAGTTGACCAGAAATGGGCTGAAGTGCAAAGCAGCTATCAGCGCAGGGCTGACCTGATACCTAACCTGGTAGAAGTAGTTAAGGGTGTTGCGGATTTCGAAAAATCAACGCTTACTGCCGTAATTCAGGCTCGTGCCAGTGCAACTTCTATTAAGATAGACCCTAAGGACATGACTCCGGAAAAGCTAAAAGAATTCCAGGCTTCTCAGGGCCAGTTGAGCCAGGCTTTAGGCCGACTGATGGTGGTTTCTGAGCAATATCCGCAGCTGAAAGCCAACGAAAACTTTAAGTCGTTGCAGGATCAGCTCGAAGGAACGGAAAACAGGATCAAGGTATCCCGCGATGGCTTCAATGAGGCAGCCGCAACATACAACGTAAAAGTAACCTCATTCCCCAACAATATTCTTGCAGGCATGTTCGGTTTTAAAGAAAAGACCATGTTCCAGGCGGAGTCTGGAGCGCAGAATGCCCCTAAGGTGAAATTTTAATTATTCAAGCAGCTGGTTAGGTATGTTTTCATTGTTCAAGAAGAAGCCGGTCATAGACAAGGATGCACAGGCAAAAGTTGTTGCTTGTATAGCTGAAGCTGAAAGCAAGACCAGCGGGGAGATCAGGGTATATATGGAGCACAAATGTGCTCCCGGAGACCCGATGGCCAGGGCAAAGGAGATATTTACCCAGCTCGAAATGTTCAAAACAGAGGCCAGGAATGCTGTGATCATCTATATAGCTACTACCGACAAGAAGTTTGCTTTGTTTGGCGACCAGGCTATTTATGAAAAAGCAGGAGGCCCTAAATTTTGGGAAGAAGCTGCGCAGCAGCTGACCGGGCATCTGAAAAAGAATGAACTTACTGAAGGGCTGTGTAATTGCATACTTAAGCTGGGCAAGGCTCTGGCAGATCAGTTTCCGGCTGACCCTTCAAAGAAGAAAAATGAATTGCCTGACGATATAGTTTTTGGAAAATAAGCGACATGATCAACAAATCAATATTTAGGGTACTTGTACTGGTTATATCATGTATATGCTTAGGTTTCGTTACGTTCGGTGCTGACAGCGTTTTCCCTGAGAAACCATCCCCACCGCGACTGGTGAATGATTTTGCGAAGATGATGAATCCAGGTCAGCAGGCTGAACTTGAAGCTAAGTTGCTGGAATTTGAACGAAATTCGTCTACCCAAATCACTATTGTGACAATTACCAGCCTTGGGGAATATGACATATCTGACTATACCATTAAGTTGGGTAAGTTATGGGGTGTTGGCAAGGAAGGTAAAAACAATGGTGTAGTAATTTTAGCCGCACTGCAGGAACACAAAATATGGATTGCTACCGGTAAAGGACTTGAAGGAGCGCTTACTGACTACAAATGTGGCAAAATAAGGGATAAGATGAAGCCCTTCATGAAGAGTGGCCAATATTTTGAAGGCTTGAGTGAAGGGGCGAATGATGTGATTGCGGCTACCAAGGGTGAGTTTAACGGCGACGGAAATGAAGGCCAAACCAAGGGTAGCAGGGGAGTACCGCGCGCTGCTATCATCATTATTATCATTTTTGTTGTTCTCGTTATTAAAATGACACGTAGGGGTGGCGGGGGCAATAATCGTGGTGGTGGCGGAGGCTGGGGGAATTTTGCAACCGGAATGCTGCTGGGTAACATGCTTAGTGGCGGCCGAGGCGGCGGTGGATTTGGAGGCGGTAGTGGTGGAGATAGTGGGTTCGGCGGCTTTGGCGGTGGTGATTTTGGTGGTGGAGGAGCAGGAGGCAGCTGGGATTAGCGATTGCACCTTAACGTTTTTTTGATAAAATTCTCATTGAGATTTAGGTTTATATAAATTGAATGCCACTCTTTTTCAGGTGTGGCATTCTTCTTTTTATGCTACTTATCTACATTATTTTCTATCCTACCCAAGAATTTGCCCTAATTTACGTCTTATAATAAGCAAGACAAAACTGCAGAGGATTTGGAGCCTAATGCCTTGTTTAATTTTATGTAATCTTGAGAAACAAATATGCGCTAATTTTTTGTTGGTTGTTTTTTGTTTGCAGCCCTAACGCCCATGCGGATTGGGTAAGTGAATCTATGGCCAAAATAGTGGGTCGTAATTTTATTGCTTCTGTTGGCTTTCCGGGAGCAGATACGTCTTCGATAACACTGGAATATAAAATACAGTTCGGTAATACCGGGGTTGCATCGTTGTATATATTCAATGTTGGCAAATCGGGCTTTGTTGTTGTTTCGGGAAATGATGTCGTGCAGCCAATTTTGGGCTATTCCGACCGAAATACTTTTGATGGAAAGAATCATAGTCCTGCAACAGGGAACTGGTTAGGGGGGTATGCACGACAAATTGAATATGCATTTGAAAGCAATGTAGCACCAACTTCTGCAATCACTAACGAATGGAATGAACTGAAAACAAGTGAACGTGCGTTTAGAAATAAAACTACAGGGGTTGCCCCGCTAATAGCTACACATTGGGATCAGGGAAAAAACTATAATGTATTATGCCCTTACGATGTTCTTCAAAAAACAAATGTTGTTACCGGATGCGTTGCCACGGCAATGGCTCAGATAATGAAATACTGGAACTGGCCTCGCTCGGGATGTGGTAGCCATCAATATACCGATGCGCTTTATGGGAATCATTATTTGAATTTTGGTGCAGTCAAATTTGAATGGAATAAAATGGACACACTGCCTCACAGTCCTGATACGGCAGTTGCTCAACTTATGTATTGTGCCGGCGTTGGTGTGGATATGCAATACGGTGTGGGGGCGAGTGGTGCATGGGTAATTCCCGGCGACAGTATTCCCGTAAATACCGCCTCGTACGCACTACAAACTTTTTTTCATTACAAAACTACACTGAAAGCAGTTCCCCGGTGGGGAAACAATATGATGGACAGTTTTACGACCGCACAGTGGCTAACCACGCTGCAGACCGAACTAGATGCTCATCGACCAGTAATTTATGTTGGCTATAACAACACCTCCGGACATTGCTGGCTTTGTGACGGTTACAATAATAGTGTTAAGAATTACTTTCATTTTAATTGGGGCTGGGGACCACTTTCTGACGGTTACTTTACACTCAATAATCTTGCCGACCATCTTAATCAATACCAGGAAGCAATTTTTGGGATCATGCCAGATTCATTTCCTGCCCGTAATTCTAATTTGCATTTGTTGCACTATCTTACAATAAGCAATACTCCCACGGGTTATGGACAACCTTTTTCTATTACGGCCAAAGTAGCTAATTCTGGTTCCCTGGCATTTGCCGGAAGGATTTGCGCAGAGGTTTATGACACTTCTGGCAGCTTCGTTTGTCGGTTTGGGGTAGCGGACGGAATATCCATCCCAGCCGGTGACAGCACACAAATGCTAACTTTTAATGATCCGGGTGCCTTTAATATGACCGCAGGAATTTACAATGTGCACATTGCTACCATGAGTGCCGGAACTGAGGACTGGTCACCGATTGCGAATGATAGCCTTTATTATAACTATGCAGTACTCGGTATAGCAAACGATACCGATGTCCTGATTTGCAAACCACTATTGGCAAGAGATTCCGCAATTATGCAGGGAGAACCAATTACTATTTCGACCGGAATAAGGAATATTTGTAAGGCAAGGTTTACAGGCAATCTGGATGTTTCGTTATATGATGTAAACACTGGCGCACATATTTATTCGATTGGTAAACAGAATAATAATTTCCTTAACCCGGGCGCATTAGAAGAAGTTTTGATTTCGAATAATAAATTGGAAGTGCCTCCGGGGAACTATATTCTGGCAATGAAACACCAATACAAGGATGGTAGTGATTTTTACATGACTGGCTCGACGTGGTTGCCTAATCCTGTTATGATCACGGTTGTCAGTAACCCAAAATACAATGAAGTGACTATTTACCCGAACCCTGCCCAAAATTCATTTACACTAGCCCCGTTGAATGAAGAGGTCCTTTCTGTTAGAATTCTGGATGTAACAGGTAGGGTTGTTGG
>CANCOG010000516.1 GCA_947379685.1 Flavipsychrobacter stenotrophus
AGTTTCAATTACCGTAGGCTCAATGAAGTAGCCCTTTGACTTGTCATACTTGCCACCGCAAAGAATCTTCGCATGACCATTGCTGTTCTTAACGTTGTCAATATATTTTGTGATACTGTCGAACGCTTTTTCGTCAATTACTGCATTAATGAAGTTGGTGAAGTCATCTACCTTGCCCATTTTCATGGTCTTCAGTTGTGCGACCAGTTTTCCCTTAACTTCAGTAGCAATATTTGCCGGCAGGTATGCCCTTGAAGCCGCTGAACATTTCTGACCCTGGTATTCAAAAGCGCCACGGGCCAATGCTGTAGCTACAGCGCCCGGATGTGATGAAGGGTGCGCGAAAACGAAGTCCTTACCACCGGTTTCGCCAACAATACGTGGGTATGACTTGTAACGGGAGATATTGTTCCCGATGCTCTTCCACATACTCTGGAATACGCCAGTGGAGCCAGTGAAATGTACACCTGCAAAATCGGGATGTGCATAGCAAATATCGCCAACCAATGGGCCTGAAGGGTAGATCAGGTTGATCACACCAGCCGGGAGGCCAGCTTCGATCAGGATTTCCATGAACACACTTGCAGAGTATATCTGGGTGTTGGCAGGTTTCCAAACTACTACATTACCGCACATAGCGGGTGCAGTCGGCAGGTTGCCGCCAATGGCTGTAAAGTTAAAAGGTGTTACAGCCAGCACAAATCCCTCAAGCGGACGATACTCCATGCGGTTGTAGATACCAGGAGATGAAATTGGCTGTTGTTTGTAGATCTGGCTAACGAAATGCACATTGAAACGCAGGAAATCTATCAATTCACATGCGCTGTCAATTTCGGCCTGGTAAGCATTCTTGCTCTGGCCGAGCATCGTTGCAGCGTTCATTTTGTACCTGTACTTGGTGGCCAGCAATTCGGCTGCTTTCAGGAAGATCGACGCGCGCTGTTCCCAGTTTGTGGCAGCCCAGCTTTCACGAGCCGAAAGTGCTGCATCAATTGCCTGGTGAACATGTTCTTCTATACTCTGGTGGTAATGACCGAGCAGGTGCGAAATTTCATGTGGTGGACGAATCTCCTTTTTCAGATCGCTGCGCACTTCCTCTCCGTCAATATACATAGGTATATCCCGTTTCATTGACTTTAATGTAGCAACGGCCTTCTGTAATTCCTTGCGTTCATGACTGCCCGGTGCATAATTGAGCACAGGCTCGTTCTTTGGTTCCGGGAAATCGAAATATGCATTATTCATGTTGTATGTGGTGTTAAATTGTTTGTCTGATTGTTTTTAAGAAATAATTGCGTGCAAAGGTAATTTTTTAGATTTAATTGCAGTGTGACTGAAGTCAGCTGGATAGGATTCTCCGGGAAAATAACTCAATGTTATCGCAGAGCGCAAAAACTATTTATTCAATGGCCCGAAAACTATTTGCTCCGTTTCCAGCTATTATCTGTTTTCTTACCCACGGCTTCAATGGAGTCTGCAATTTCTCTCAATATGTATGGGCCCCATTCTGCGTTGAGAATGTTCTTCGTGCTGTCTTTATACTTAATGGTATAATATAGCCCTGGCAGGTCAGGAACCCTGTTTTCATACATTTTTTTGCAGGTATCCAGGCGGTTGGCCATTACGATATTGAAGATGTCGTTTGCTCGTTTTATTCCAATATTTTTTTTGAAAACTCCCGAATCGGTAACAAACCTGATACCGGTATAAGTGGCGGTTCCGTCATTACTTATCTCCACCTTGTAGTCGGGGCAACGACCAAAACAGGCTGTATGGTGTATCATTACCGATACAATTGGGCCCTTTGTCACTTTTTGAGCCTTGCGTTTTTTATGTCGTGCATCGGCAGGGATAAAAAACAACACAGCAATGATCACTAAAAGGAGATTTCTCATGTTTTTTATATTGATACTGCAAAAGTGCGGGTTTTGAAGCCGCTAAACAAACCGGAGGTCAGTTAAAGGTGATGGGGCAGGGAGTTTAACATTGCATTTTGTCTTATTAAGGATGAAGGGGCCGTAGCAAAATATTTGAAGTTGAATTTCGGAACGGACCGTCGTGAAGCCATTTTTTTGATACTCATCGCCCTGTTGACTTCTGATATACTTATAATGTAAAACGATTGCATGTTGACTAAATTTATCCACAGGCATTAATTTTAGTTCGAAATTGAATTATTTTGCGACCCACCGAAAACCAGTATCCGTATGCTGCAAAAAGAAGAACACGAAGAATTGTTTTACCAGTTAGCCCTTACCATGACTCCCGGTATTGGAGCTAAATCGGGCAGGGTATTGTTGGAACATTTCGGTAATGCAATAGAAATTTTCAAAACCCCGCTCAAGCAGCTAAAACATGTTGATGGCATAGGTGAAGTACGGGCAAAGGGTTTCCGCGACCCTGAAGTGCTCACTAAGGCCGAAAAGGAACTGGCCTTTGTACTTAAGAATAATGTGCAGACATTACTTGTCAATAAGAACCACCCGAAACGACTCCTGAATTGTGCAGATGCCCCAATCCTACTTTTTTACAAAGGCAATGCAGATCTCGATGCAGCTCGCATAGTGGCAATTGTAGGTACCCGAAAAAACACCGACTACGGCCAGAAATTATGTGAAGACCTGGTAGAGGGCTTGCAGTCTTTAGAAAATATTTTGGTTGTCAGCGGCCTGGCACTGGGTATTGATGCTATTGCGCATAAAAAATGCGTGGCATTGGGGATGCCAAATGTTGGCGTTCTGGGTCATGGTATGGACAGGATCTACCCGTTCAACCACAATGCACTGGCAAAGCAGATGGTGGAAAACGGCGGTGTACTTACCGAATTCCCATCGGGAACCTTGCCCGATCGCTCGAATTTTCCGATGCGGAACCGCATAGTCGCCGGAATGAGCGATGTAACGGTAGTAGTTGAAAGCAGTGCTACCGGTGGGGCACTTATTACAGCGCATATGGCAGGTGGATACAATCGCGAAGTGATGGCTTTCCCGGGCAGGGTAGGCGATAGCCGAAGCGCGGGTTGTAACGACCTCATCCGGAGGAATGCAGCGGCTATGATCACGAAAACTGATGACCTGATCGAGCTCATGAACTGGAGCGACAAGGCCCGGCGCAAGCCCGTGCAAAAGCAACTATTTATCAACTTTACGCCCGATGAAGAGAAAGTCATAAACCTCCTACAGTCAAAGGACCTTGTGCATGCTGATGAATTTTTCCATCACACCGGACTCGCGAATTCCATGCTAGCCGCCACTCTTCTTCAACTGGAGATGCAGGGACTTATTAAGACATTACCAGGGAAGTATTATAGGATGAATTAGGGGGTAGTCTATTTTGATTTCACCCTTTAATATACAACAAGTAAAAGGCTGCCAATCTTACGATGTAGCAGCCTTTTACTTTATTTTCCAGGTGCCCACTCTCCAACAGACACGCATGGATATCTCTCTCTCTTATTCTTTAACTAATTTCTGAACTTTCTTTTCGTCACCTGAAGTGATGGCTACCATGTAAATACCTGCTGGCAATTCGCTGAGGGAGATGGTTACCTTTCCGCTCTGTTCTGTACCGAGGTCCCTTTTGATGATGCTTACGCCAGATACATTCATGATGTTGATGCTTGTTGCTGCTTTTGATGCTGCTGTGAAGCTGATAGTTACCTGGTCTGTTGCTGGGTTGGGGGTCATTGATACGCTAACTGCTGCTGTTGCTTTTGCATCTGTACCGTTTGCTGTAGTTGTTAACTCGAACCTGTTTTCTCCCTGTGTAGCTGCGTCAGCTGTAACTGTGAATGTGTAAGAAGTGCCCTGCTCCATTGCAGTGTAAGTACCGGTGTATTTGTCATGAAGGAACAAGGTAGCGCCTGTTGGGATAGCCATGTTTTCTGCCTTGATAGTGTATTGTTGAGCATATGATGTTGTGAAGCCCAGTGGAATGATTGTTCCGTTTGTGTAAGGGCGGGCATCGATGCTCAGTTTTGTATTTTCTGAAGAAAGGCTGTAGAAGTTAAGATCTGGGTTCATTGCCTTTGTTGCGTCGTAGTTGTTGTCTGCGTTGTTACCTGCATTGTCGTTGAAGCTGATGTAGGTCATATCCCATGGGTG
>CANCOG010000517.1 GCA_947379685.1 Flavipsychrobacter stenotrophus
GTAAAGGACCAGAAAATTGACAGCGCACACACAGCATATATGCTGAACATGGACATGGTGGGCAGGCTCAACGACAGCACGCATGCCCTGAGTGTAGGCGGTGTAGGTACGTCTCCTTCCTGGGCAGATGTAGTGAAAATGGGTGTAGATGAATTCAAGATCGTTATTGACAGTTCGGGTGTTGGACCATCGGACCATACCAGCTTTTACAATGCCGGCATACCTGTGCTGTTCTTCTTCACGGGCACACACAAAGATTATCACAAGCCCAGCGACAAGGCCGATATTATTAACTACAAGGGCGAAGTGCAGGTGCTGAAGTACGCAGAAAAAGTACTTGCAAAAATGGATAACGAGACTGCAAAGCCTGTTTACACCGCAACCAAACAAACCTCAACCGGTGGCAGGTCGAAATACAAAGTAACCCTGGGTATTATGCCAGATTATACCTTCCACGAAGGCGGCTTACGTATTGATGGCGTAACCGACAACAAACCCGCAGCAAAGGCGGGCTTAAAAGCGGGCGATATCCTGATCCAGCTCGGTGATGTAAAAATACAGAGCATACAAAGCTACATGGAAGCCCTTGGCACCCTCACCCCTGGCCAGCTAACAACTGTTAAGCTCATGCGTGATGGCAAGGAAATGAGCTTGCCGGTGGAGTTGGGGAAGTAGGTGGAAGTTAGGGAAGGACTTTGGATTCCGAGTGAAAAAACAAAAACATTATGAAATGCACCCTTGCGTTAATAGCAATATTCATTATTGCCTTGCGTCCGCTTGTGACCATTGCGCAAACCCAAAAGGATTATTACGCAGCAGCAAAGAATAAAGACTTCAGTAAATTATTTCAACCAAAATCCGCGACGCAAGAAATTGAGGGCCAAAAGACAACAATTCAAATCCCGGAACCTATAGGTTACATAGGACAAAATTATCAGCGGTTCTATATCCATTTTATAACTGTTACGAAAAATCCTGACAGTCCCTACCAATACCTTATAACCGGTAAGACAAAAGTACACAGTAACGTTTGTGGATTTCAGGGCAAAATCACGATCAAAAAAAGTACAATATTCCAGGACACCCTGCACAAAGAATATAAGCAAGGCACCCTATCTGGTACATTTATATTTGAAGAAGACAGCCTGCAACTAGGGTCCGGAACATTTACCGGAACATTTACATCAAAGTGGTGTGCTACCAAAAATGGCATTATCCAATACAATGCTTTGGAATCATATTCCGATGGATATCGCAATAATCAATTCTCAGGCACACATGAGCAATATACCAAAAAGGAATCAATCAAACCTTCTGAGTCACAACCAAAAGCAAGAAGATTCGTACGAAAATGCAACTGGGGCGATTTCAGGATACCGGATAGCAGAGCACTGGATATGGGAGCTGGTGATTTTTCGCCGAGTTCTGATTACCTAAAATTTGGCTGGACAAGTTATAGTGAGGCCTTTTGGAGCGATGATTCTGACATAGCAAAAAAGGCCCGAACGGCTGAAGAACTAAGATGGTGGGAATAGATGCTGCTAGCTATTGCTAGTTACCCCAACACCAATTTCCAAGTGAAAAAGACGCAAAAACAATCCTATCGAGGTTAATAAAATCAATCATAAATTCTATCTTTGGTATATACACCCCAAACCTATTTATGCCTCGATTCCTGATCTTGCTTGCGATTATTTTTTCACAGAACATATCATTCGGGCAAACAGCGCCGGCAAACAACCTGCACATAAACCCTAAAGGGGCCACTCTCAATGAGCGAATTATACCTCCAGAAGGCTTTACACGGGTTGCAGTTAAAGATGGCAGTTATGCTGCCTATCTGCGCAATAGTAAACTCAAGCCCCATGGTGCGAAAGTTCATTATTATGATGGTAGGGAGAAAGAAAATAACGCAGTTTACATTGCTGTTGTTGACATGAATATAGGCACCAAAAACCTGCAACAATGTGCCGATGTAATCATGCATATACGTGCCGAATATCTCTACCAACACCAAATGTATGACCAGATACATTTTAAGTTTACGAACGGTTTCAGGGCCGATTACAGCAAGTGGAAGGCAGGATATCGTATCAAGGTTTCTGGCAATAACACAACCTGGGTTAAAACTGCGGCTCCGGGCAATGACCTGAAGAGTTTTTATGAGTACATGGACCTCGTTTACAACTATTGTGGCACCCTGTCTTTATCAAAGGAATTGGTAAAGGTCAGCTATGAAAACATGCAACCGGGCGATATCTTAATTAAAGGTGGTAGCCCCGGCCACGCAGAATTGGTGATGGACATGGCACAAAACAGTAAGGGCAAAAAAGTATACCTGCTTGCTCAGAGTTACATGCCTGCACAGGAAATGCAAATACTGCAAAACCCAAAAAATAAGGGAATTAGCCCCTGGTATGAATTAGACACCAATAACACTTCCATACCAACTCCTGAGTGGGATTTTCAGTCGAATCAACTAATGCGTTTTACCGAAAATTAGTATATCTATAATGCTCAATAAGGCACTACATTGGATTGGGGCGATAGCTTTTTTGTTCAGTACGATTCCGTCGTGTGAAGTTATCGCTAAACCATTTCAAAAAAGAATGAATGAAAATGCTACAAGCTCTCCCTGTATTGAATTCAATAAACTAAATAATCTAATCAGGGACAAGCAAATCACAAGGAAGGAGGCCCTATCACAATTGCAGTCGCTGTTTCCGAGGGTAAAGAAGTACTTTTTTGAGCATGGCGGTAAAGCAAACCAGAATGCAACTATAATTTTTCCGCTTGAAAGCTATAACTACAAAGCAGTTGGTGGAAATAACGGAAGCGGTTACATATCATGGGGTTATGACTATTTTGATGGAAATAAACACGGCGGACATCCTGCCCATGATATTTTCATCGCAGATAAAAACCAGGACTGTATTGACGATAAGACGGGGAAGCCTGTCAATGTGTTATCGGTTTCGTCCGGCATAGTAGTTGCGTGCGAAAGCAATTGGGAAGAACATAGTGAGCAACGAGGAGGGAACTACATCTGGATCTATGACCCTGGACATGAACGACTTTATTATTATGCCCACAACAACAAAATATTTGTATCGCCGGGAACGCTTGTAAAGCCTGGAGATAAAATTGCGCTGGTTGGCCGTACTGGTTTGAACGCTATTAAAAAACGGTCGCCTACGCACTTGCATTTTATGGTGTTATCGCTTGCAGATAATTTCTACCCAAAGCCGGTAGATTGTTATATTGAATTGAAAGGGGTAAAAAACTGAAATAGAAATTGTATAAAGTTCGTTTGATAAAAATAGAACCTTTCTACCGCGAAAATGTAAGGATACCATCCTCCGGTCAACGAAGAGCTGATTCCATGAATATGAAAGCCCAATGAATCATTTTTTAGGCCACTTCACCTTAGTTCGAGGGATAAAAAATGCTTTTATGCAATTAGGATTACGTATGCAAATCTGAATGTGGTTCTTTTCATTGAATCCGGCTCCTTCATATAAAGGTGCACCCTCAATAAAAACGCCTCTAACGCTGTCAAACGGTTCTTCAGGATTTAAAGTATGCAGATTCTCAATTACAGCGCAATCGAGCCGACGAAGCAACCTGTCAGTTGAGCCTGAAACATTTGTGTTTTTGGGCAAATTTTCGCCTATCATTTTATACGAATCGGAATAGTTGCTGTAACTAAACTTCACAAGTTCCAAATATCTGCTCTCCAATAAGTCAAGGCAATTTTTGAGCTCAATAACAGCACCCAAAACAGCTGCATTTTTAATCTTAGCCAGGGAAGGCTTCGGGTTTTTCTGGCGCTCCAGGGCAAACTCAAATGCCCTATCATAATTATACTCCCAAAAATACATTCCATTACCCAGCCAATCATAGTCATTCATACTTGCATTAAATCCTTTATGGCCTAACACAATTTGATTGCGTATTTCTTCATCGCACCCATGAAATCCTATTATGTATCCTGGCTTAGTCGAATACATTTACTTCGAAACTTTAAATCCCTTTTTAAAATTTCCCTTCTCCGTCATTATGCCTGAATTTCTTAAGAACGTTTTAGCCTCTTCTTTAGAAT
>CANCOG010000518.1 GCA_947379685.1 Flavipsychrobacter stenotrophus
GTTACAAATGGCTGTGGTACTGATTTCGCTACCCACAACCTGACCGTTTTACCATTGCCAGATGCAGGTACAATTACGGGTATCGACAGCCTGTGCGGACAGGATACCATACAGCTGGCCGATAATATTTCCGGCGGGGTTTGGAGCACAAGTAATCCGGAAGTTGTTACTGTTACACCATCAGGTAAACTTACTGCATCTAATTCAGGTACAGCTTCTGTAGCATATACATCAACCAATAGTTGTGGCAATGCAGTTGCAACGCTTCCGGTCGTAGTGAAAACTACAGCTGAATGTAATAAGACGGTGATCGTAAACAATCCGAAAAATGTAGTGATATACCCAAATCCTAGCACAGGTATTTTCCTGATGGAAGTACCCACTCATAAAGGCGATATCAATATCAGCATACAGGATGTACGCAGCAAAAATGTTGGTTCCATGAAAGTCACCAACAACCAGTTGTTACAAATTCCTGTTGATATGAGCAATATGCCATCTGGTATGTACATGATAAACGCTGAGGTTGACGGGAAAATTTACAGGATGAAGGTGGTGGTGTTGTAGGATTATTAATTTGTTTTATTCTTATTTTTTGTGTTCAAAATTTTCATATGAAAAAGTATTTAGTAAAGTACCTGCTACTTATTGTTTGTGTTTGTTGTTCCACGGCTTCGCTCCGTGCACAATTGGGCACCAGAACCACACTCGCACATTGTAGCACCTCCGGTTTTTCGGGTGATGGCGGGCCTGCTACTTCAACCGGAGTTAATATGAATCCAGCAGCATTGGCAGTGGATTCCAGCGGAAACGTGTTCGTTTCAGATAATTCCAACCATAGAATCCGTAGAATAGATGGCACCACGGGTATCATTACTACTATTGCGGGATATGGAGTTGCAGGCTACCTTGGTGATGGAGGGGCTGCCACGGCTGCTAAATTTGGGGACATGACTCAAATCGCCGTTTCAAGGGGCGGCGATTGTTACCTGGTGGACTATCAAAACCACCGGATCAGGAAAATTGACCATAGCACTGGTATTATTACAACAGTAGCCGGAAGTGGTGCGGCTGCTTATAATGGCAACGGCGGGCCTGCAACTGCGGCTGCATTGAGTACCCCGGGTTATATTTTCATAGATACGGGCAATAATATCTATTTCACAGATGAGACAACCATACGCAAAGTAGATGCCTCAACGGGTATTATTCATTTGTTTGCCGGCGATAGCTCTGCAAGCCCGACTGTATACGATGCCGCGGGAGATGGTGGCCCTGCCACGGCAGCGTTATTGTTAACTCCTGATGGACTTACCGGTGACCTTGCCGGCAATATTTTTGTTTCAGGGTGGGGTTTTGATTCTATCGGATTTTATACCGGTAAAATGAGGAAAATAGATGCAGCCGGGTATATCTCAACTGTAGTTGGCAATGGCATTGGTGGTTATATTACTGTAGATGCCGGACCTGGTACTGCAACGGGACTAATGCCAAGCATTGTGGGAACTGATGCCGCTGGTAACGTTTATTTCTCCACGGGAGGTCTCATGCGTCTAAATGCTTCGTCTGGTATTATTAATAATTTGTGTTTTAGTGCCAGCTACGCTGGGCTGCAAGTTGTAACGGTATGTGACGGAAAAATATACTTAAAAGATAGCTTTGAAATTAGAAAATTTACAGGTGTTTTCCCTGGAATTGACCGAGCTACTGTCATCGATTCAATCGTTTCGTCACCATGTAGTTATCCGTCCGTAAGGGGGGGGCAGTATCTACGGAACTCTGGCTAGTGGTGTGCCATCGGCAACTGATTCGGTAACCGTTACAGTCAGATATCGTTCTATTTCTTACGGTTTTTACGATACATTCCGGACATTTAGAATACCTTATTGGATTTCCGGAGGTACTTATGGGTTTGGTATTAATTCGACTATTCTGGACTCTTATACCTATACTTTCCCCGGTATTTATGAGCGAAGCGTAACCTTAGCCACTCTTGGCGGATATGTTGACCAGTTTAATTTCTTTGATACCGTTAGGGCTACTTGCACATCGGCTGTTTTAGATGCTCCAATATACAATTTTGATATCGATTCATTAGCCACTTTTGGTTGTGTGATGCCTCAGATATATAATCATAAATTTTACGGGGTCCTGGGCGGTGGTATTGGACATGCTACTGCAACCGATTCGGTATATGCAGTGGTTGACTTTGGTGATTCTACAGGATTATATCAATATGTTGTTCCTTTTAGTACGGGGGACTCTGTGATTCTCTCTGTAAACCATACTTACACAACATATGGACTCCATAGGTCGCAAGTTGCTTTTATTGCATCAAATGGACGTGGAGGAATGTTCGCGAGTGCAGCAAACGTCCTGAATCTTCCGTGTGTCGGTTATAATTTTATGCCGCATATTGATTTGAACCATTCTACGTCTAGCTGTAGTTATCCCGATACAGTTACATACGATTACTGGGGTGAAGCCTCCGACTCGGCTGCAATGAATCCTACAGTGCGTCTCCATGTTTATTTTGGTGATGGCTCGGATAGCCTTTTCTCTGTGCCAATTCTGCCAGATTACCTTGGTTTTATAGGGATACATGGTCAATTTACCCATGTTTTCACGATGCCGGGCGCCTTTAGCTCTTATCATAGCGACACTGCAAGTGGCATTACCGCCGGAGGAATAGTAGACTATCATACTACCCCCTCCTTATTGGTAGTGGGTTCCAGTTGCGCCCCTGTTTCGGGCTACTTTTATATTGATTCCAACTCCGACTGCTCGCGTGGTTCCAGCGAGGCACTACTTCCTTACTGGCCATACGCCCTTATTAACAATACAGTCGGAGATACTACATATGGCTGGTGCGATAATACTGGTCATTATGGACTGAGTGTTGTTACCGGAGACAGTTATACCATTATTGTCGATCCATCGGGTGCATTTCATACGGGAGGATATGCAGGGGCAACACTTACGCCTTCATGCCCTTCAACAGGAATCTACACATTTACAGCTACTTCAACGACGGTCAATCATGATTTCGCTTTTAGTTGTGCATCACCTGGTGCAATAGATATGGCTGTTTCTGCCTGGGGAAGCAGGTTTACACCCGGTGATACCGGGTCAATAGCAGTTTGGGCGAGTAATGGCTGGGGATATACATGTGATACTTTGAGCTCATCCGCTACACTTATTCTCGATACAGCCCTTACCTATATTGGTATGTGGTCTGGACCTACCCCGACCAGTATTTCAGGAGACACGCTGCGCTGGAACTTTGTCACAACAAGCAGTGCACTTGACTTTTACGCTTCCGTTAAAGTAGTTACTCACACAACAGCTACGGTATTTGATACCATTCATAATATCGCGATGGTTGCCCCAACTCGTATTTCAGATACGGTAATGGGTAATAATACTTATTCATGGCGCAGCCCTGTAATGGCATCATGGGACCCTAACGAGAAGCAGGTTTCACCGCAAGGGTTTGGTGCACAGGGATTTATTCCAAACGGTACGCCGCTGAGCTATGAAGTGCATTTCCAGAACACAGGTTCGGCACCTGCAAGAAATATTACCGTGGTCGATACTATTAATAGTAATCTCGATTTGTCGACTTTACAAGTAGTATCGTCCAGTTCGCCCGTGCTGGTGTTTCATGAAGCTGGAAATGTGATCAAGTTCCGGTTCAACGATATTTACTTACCCGACAGTGCCAGCAACCCTTCGGGCAGCATTGGCACGATAGCATATAATATCATACCTAAAGACGACTTGGCGGCTGGTACAGTTATTACGAACACGGCAAATATCTACTTCGACTACAACCCTGGCGTGGCTACCAATTCTACCACCAATACTATTGAAGATACCATTGGTGTTATTTATGGGACGGATAGCGTTTGCATAGGTGGTTCAATTACACTGACCAACCATATTTCCGGTGGTGTATGGAGTGCCAGCAATAGCCACGCAACTGTCGTCGGTGGCGTTGTAACTGGTGTTACTTCGGGTATTGATACGATAACCTATACCGTTTACGGAGAGGTGAGCGTCACAAAGGTCGTTCGTGTTAACAGCCTGGT
>CANCOG010000519.1 GCA_947379685.1 Flavipsychrobacter stenotrophus
CGCGTAGGTGACCAGAAGCCTGTCCTGCAGGTAGTACATGATCCCGAAAGTACATCCGGAATTGAAGGACAGATCGTGTCTGCCGAATTGGTCACCGTTACAATTGGAAGGCTATCAACATCAATACGAGCGGCAAAACTGAATGGGGCGCTGGAACGGTAACAACCGCCGGAAGGCAGGTGATAGTAATGCCGGACAAAGTAGGTCCCAGGGCGGGTGTAAATATGACTGCTCGACATTGCCGTATCGTAAGTTCCATCGCCAAAAGACACTGAATCGGTTATAAACGGAATAAACGACGGTGCCAGTCTTACTGTATAGTGTATAGTGTCTGGTAAACAATGAGACAGTACACTTGTTGCATCGATCACAACTGTATCTGTAGGAATCAGAATGTTGATATAGTCGGAGATTGAAGTGGTTGAGCTGCACCCCGAGGTGTCTGAAATGGTCAGGGAGGGTGTGTAGCTCCCATTGTATGAAAAAATATGAGATGGCGTGGGCAAGGCTGAACTGTCATTATATGTGGATGCAGAGTCGTCAAAGCGCCAGAGATAAGTGTAAGATGAGCTGAATGCTGTTACCGGAGTAAAATTGGTGGTTATTGTAGGCCGGCAACGGTATAAACTGTCGGCTGTAAAAGCTGAATTGGGCGAGGACTTAACTAAAACGGAATGTGTGGCCGTTCCATTACATCCCATGTCGTTCCATGTTGAGTCTAAAATGGTATAGGTGCCGGCTGTTGTATATGTAAATGAAGGTACATCAGCGTTGCTGGTGTCACCCGGGGCCGATGAAAAACGCCAGAAATGGTGAGATCCCGCAAGCGACGTGTCATGGCATATTATCGGCACACCAGTACACACAATTGCGGGATCGGTATAAAATCCAAAACTGATCGGCGCGATCCGAATGTGGTTGGGCACTGTTAGGGTTGATGTACATCCCGCCAGGGAAGAAGCAATTAATGTGTCGGTATAAGTCCCCAATGCCATAAATGTGTGGCAGGGATTAAAAGCAGTGTCGCTGCCGCCATCGCCAAAATGCCACAGGTAGCTAACACCGGCCGAACTACAGTTGTTATAACAAACGATCGCAGGTGCCGAGCAAGGCATTGTATCTGGTGTGTTGTAGCAGGCGCTTGGGAAAGAATCGATCTTGATATAAGCGGTTTTGCTCAGAGATCCGGCACAGCCACATGAATCACTTTCCGTAAGGGATATATTATAATATCCTGGAACTGTAAAAGTATAGCTTGCATTAGTTGTATGTATATGGGCCGAATCAATGAACCAGGTATAGTAGGGCGTGCACCCGCCGGTATCCGAATGGTTGGTAAAAGTAATTGTCTGTGGCGGGCACGAAAGTATGGTGTCACTTGCGGTAAACCGGATAACTGGCTGGCTTACTACGGTAACAGCATGGGTGACCAACATAGAATCTCTGTGCCCCGAGGCATCGGTAACTACAAGCTTTACATCGTAACTGCCGGGTGTATTGTATATCCACAAAGGGTTCGGCAAATTTGATGTGTCGCCAGGGCTTGAATTATCAAAAACCCAATGCCAGGATACCGGGCTGCCTGTGCTGGTATTGGTAAAATGTGTCACCAGTGGCGAGCAACCCGAATGGTTAGTAGAACTGAAATTGGCGTGTGGCTGTGCGAGCACTAATAATGGGATGCTAAATAGTAACACCATTATCAGGAAAATGCTTGGGTATATTTTCATGAGTTCAGGTATTTGATTAGGGTTTATATGTTTGTTGGACAATTGTCATGATTTCATGGCCTCTTAAAGTTGACTATTATTAATGTCCTATAAAAATAATCATTTTTTGTAAATCTGACTATTATTTTTGAAGGTGATCAAGCTGCCGTTCTTAGCGATTGAAAATCAGAGTAAAGTAAATAGTTGTAAAAAAACATTGACGATTGGTGACCCCAATAATTGCCGTCGGTCCTATATCAACTCTAAATGAAATATTTTCGGGTTTGGGGTTTCTTTTTAGCTAGGTTGACTCAACTTTTCGTCAATATTCCTGTTGAAAGTTGGCCCGGGAACTACACGTGATGCTTCGTTTAACTCTCGGCGACAAAGTTTCCAGGCTGATCTGAATAACAGATAAACCCAAACTGATCGGTTATTTTTAAAAGATTTTCTCTTAAATCAAATTCGTCTCATACCAAATGGCTAATTTGCCGCTATTAATCAAATACTTATGATCAGGATACCTTCCCGCTTGCTCCGTGGTGCCCGGCAAACAGTTACTCAGTTGCGATGTTTGCTATCAGCTCGTCAGTCGGCCACTATGTTGTTCCTGGCACTTTTATTGCCAGCACTTGCCGGCTTTGCAAAAACTAAAAAGACCAATGCGCATCACCGAAATACGATCAGCCTCTATGACGTCAAAAACACCGGCGCCTATACGTTCCAGAGTAAGTCGGGCTTAATTTCCACCGTCGACCGCCAAAATAACTTCGGACTTGGCTACAGCAGGGAATTATATGTTTTACCGCACAACTATTACCTCTCTGTGGGTGCCCGCGCATTGACAACGCAATCGTTTATTGATGCCAGGACCGACCTGCCGGGCTTCGATCAGTATTTGTCTTACTTTCAGTATCGCATCAGGTACAGACAAATATCTGTCCCGCTATTGGTGGGCAGGCATTTCGATTTGAAATATTTCAATAAAGCAACGATCAATGTATTCGCTGGTGGGTCTGTCGGGTTTTCAAAAGTGTCATCATATGATAATACCAGCCAGTTTGCCATTGCGTATGGTGACACCGGAACAACTATCGGCATCACACAGCTAGGTTTTAGCGACGGAGTAGATAAAACGACGTTGAATACCACGCTCGATGCAGGTTTCCAGATAACGCCCTTTGGTACGCCAAAACTCAGTATCGGATGCGCTTTTAATTATAATCTGCTCAATTCAGTAAATTACAAAGACGGCGGAGGCTTTGCCAATAGAACGCTGGGAAAGGTTCAGTACTTTGATTTTGAATTTTCCAGAAAGTTCGTAAATGTTCTCTTTTCAGTTAACTATTCTTTTGGTAAATAACGCACTTGCCTTTTATGAAAAAAGCACTTAAATTCTTCCTGATTATTACCATTTCTGTTTTAGGGTCAGCTACCACATATGCCCAAATTTCCATTAATCCGGAAGCCGGTTTGAATTGTTCCGATTACAGGCTGAAGACTTCGGATTTAACTTTGAATACATATATGAAAACTGGACTCAGGGCCGGCTTTGTGGTTGATATAGCCTTTTCTCCCCGAGTAAATGTTGAGCCCGGCATTTATTATGTCCAAAACGGATATGGCATTGAAACTGCATCCCGGCACGAAAGCACAAGTATTCATTGTATCGAATTTCCATTGAACATTATGTTTACACCCGATACCCGAACTAAAAACCTGTCAATTGGTTGCGGTATTTATGTCGCCTACAACGTCGCAGGCAAACTGAACTATGATGGAAAAACGAAAGAACTCGAATTTGCAACGGAACCAAGCTCTAACCAATACATGGTAGGCAAAAACCGCGACTATGGCTGGCGCATACTCTCCGCATGCAAATTATCAGAGAAATTTTACCTGAAAGCCCATTTTCAAATGGGTATGGTCAACCTGTTTTCCAATTTCCCGGACAGTTATTACGACGTGAAAAATTATAACTTTGGTGTTGCGGTCGGATATAAAATGGCGACATTCAAACATAAGGGGAAAACAAAATAGAAGCGAATGGGTCAGTTATAGGTGATCACAGATGGTTTACTTTATTTTATCTTCGTTCCTTGGTTTAGCCAAACAGGATTTACTTTGCGGCTTTTGCTTTGGATAGAAAAAGTCTCCTTTGAATAAATTGAGAATTGCGCCTTCGCGCGAAATCCTGCCTCAATGACATTGCCCACCCCGATTTCACCACCCCCAAAAAATATTATACCTTTACCGCATGATCGCCACACTCGAACAAGCCGTTAAATTAGGGCTACGCGAAGAAGAATTTGAAAAAATTAAAGAGATACTGGGTCGTACACCCAATTTTACTGAAGTTGCTATGTATTCCGTAATGTGGAG
>CANCOG010000520.1 GCA_947379685.1 Flavipsychrobacter stenotrophus
GGCCCAGGCCGTCGTACCAGGTACGTTACCTCCGGTCCAGTTACTACCTAACGTATATTGGTTACTGGAACCACCAATATGGACTATCTGCCCTTTTGAAACACCCGGGGATAAACTGGTTGCTACGAGGGCGCACAGGGCCGCGTACCGTCTGGCAAAAGTAAAATTTGTTCTCTTCATAAATTATAATTAAAAAACTAAATGTGACTAAATTGAAAAATGGACAAATCAAGCCTAAACTCTTACAGAATGTCCATCAATGCGTTGCGACAATCTGGCCACTCAGGAACTGCTTTCCCAAATGTAGAGTATAAAATATGGAATAAAATTATGTGAACGGGGGTTTCCCCAGAGATCGATATTGGATAAGATAGTGATTAATTTCGGGCATATCTAAAAATTTATACATAAAAAGTGTATTTTAACGCAAAATAAACATAAAGGTGACACAGATCATTGGTTTTACCAAAAAAAAGTAACGAACGGTCGTTTTTTTTCACGAACGGTAAATTTTGGGGGCGACCAGTTGAGAAAATTAACTAAAAGTAATTCATATTAATACATTCAACATTTTAATTGTATAGCCTGAGGACACATCTATTTGTATCAATTCTTAAAGGTTTATCTGTCAAATTAAAACGACAACGAATAATAATAATACAAAAGCGCCCCGCTTTCGCGGGGCGCTCATCACATCGCAGGCCCTTTGGGCACTACTGCACTACCACCTTTTCACGATAAACGGTATCAGCTATTTTTATAGTGACGAGATAAACTCCCGCCGCCGCATTACTTAAATCTATATCCAATGATTTTTCTTCAGTAGATCTTGTGATCAGGATCTTACCACTTACATCGGTAACTAAGACGCTGGTTTCACCTCTATTTCCCGTAAACTGCAATTTTACTATGCCCGTTGTTGGGTTAGGGAACAATTTGTAGCTGGTAGTTTCTTCAGAAACAAAGCCAGGACCAGCACCACGATGCGCTGTAACTGAAACGGCCTTTGTGGCTACTGTTGTTCCGCAGCCATTGGTTACTGTATATTTAATAGTATCAATACCAACCGCAACTCCAGTAACTACGCCACCCGTTGTAATTGTAGCCAGCGAAGGAGTCCCACTGCTCCAGGTGCCGGTAGCACCGGCATGGGTGAGTGTAATTGTAGCACCTATGGCTACTGTTGAAGGTCCGCTTATACTTATTCCTGTTGGGACAGACGTATTAATGGCCACATTTCTGGCAGTTGACGTAGTACCACAAGCATTTGTGATCGTATAGCTGATTGAAGCGGTACCAACTGATACTGATGTCACGAGACCGGAAGCACTTACTGTAGCTATCCCGGATGCTGAGCTACTCCAGGTACCGCCTGCTGTTGCATTGGCGAAAGTGGCAGATGAACCCAAACACAGGCTTGTCGGCCCGGTACTGCTTGTAATTCCGGGAGCGGAAACCGTTACATACTGGCTGGCTATATTTGTGCCGCAACTATTGGTTACTGTATACTTAATAGTTGTTGCCGAAGCCGATACCGGAGTAACTATACCCGCAGCGCTTACAGTAGCTGCCGAAGGGTTGGTGCTGCTCCAGGTGCCGCCTGCGTCGCCCGAAGAGGTATAAGTGATGGCGCCGCCGGTGGTACATATATTTGCCGGGCCACTTATTGTTCCGGCTGTTGGTGGTGCCAGTATCAAAATTGCCCTTGTGGCTGCACCAGGTATGCCGCAACTATTAGTTATGGTATATTTAATGGTGTCAATACCACCAGCAATACCTGTAACAGTTCCTGAAGCATTAATTGTAGCAATAGAAGTATTGGTCATGCTCCATACACCACCGGAAGTAGCATTGGCATATGGTGCGGTGGCACCTGTACATATGGTGCTCACTGAACCGGAAATTGCATAAGGATAGGTTGGGCCGGTAATGATAACGGACCTTGTCACTGGCATTGTTCCGCAGGCATTGGTTATGGTATACACAATGGTATCGGTTCCGGAAACCAGGCCGCTGACAACGCCTGCAGCAGATACCGTAGCCAGGGTTGTATTTGTGCTGCTCCAGCTGCCACCGGCAGTTGCATCGGTAAACGTTGTTGAAGCGCCAGGACAAACTGAACTGCTACCGGAGATCGCAGCTACAAATGGCGACGCTATTAGTAATGGGAAACGGGAAACAAATGTACCGCAGCTGTTGGTTACGGTATATTTGAGCGTATCCATACCTGAGTTTACACCTGTTACCACACCGCCGGAAGTTATTGTGGCGATTGAGGTATACATGCTGCTCCAGGTACCACCGGTTGCAGCTGTAGTAAGTGTAGTTGTGCCGCCTGTACAAATACTTGAAGTACCGCCAAGTGTTACCGGTGCGCTTATGTTCACGGTAACTACCCGGAACACGGAACCGGTAAAGCCGCAGCTGTTTGTAACTGAGTACCTTATGGTATCTGTTCCTGCTGATATGGCTGTAACCAACCCTGTACTGCTGATAGTGGCAACTGAAGTATTTGCGCTGGACCATGTGCCACCCGCTGTACCATCGGTAAGCGCAAGTGTGCTACCTACGCATACGGCTGATGATGAGCCGGAAATTGCAGCAGGTGCAGGAGTGCCTGTTATGGTAATATTGCGTGCAGTGGTTACTGTTCCGCAAGCGTTGGTGAGCGTATAGGTAATGGAGGCTGTGCCACCGGAAACCCCGGTTACTACACCGCCTGAAGAAGACACAGTAGCAATACCAGTATTGCTGCTGCTCCAGGTGCCGCCACCGGGTGCAGTTGTATTTGTAAATGTTGCCGATGCACCCATACAAAGAGCAGACGCACCGCTTGAAGCTGATATTGCACCCGGCGCAGAAACGACCATATTGAAATCGGTATGGCCGGCACCACAAGTGCCTGTTGTAGTGTACCTTATGGTGGCAGACCCACCTGCAACACCGGTCACTACACCTCCTGAAGAGGTTACTGTGGCTATTGAAGTAGATAAACTGCTCCAGGTGCCGCCGCTTACGGTACTGGTGAGTGTTGTTGCAGATCCGCGGCAAATATTTGAAGTGCCGCTGATGGCACCCGCATAGGTATTTACAGCCATTGTTTTTGTAGCTACGGCGCTTCCGCAGCCTGTAGTCACCGTATAGGAAATGGTAACTGTACCACCGCTAACCCCACGCACAACGCCAGCGCTGCTTACAGTAGCGAGCGCAGTACTGCTACTGCTCCATGCACCACCTGATGAGCCGCTGGTAGTTAAAGTAGTATTCGCTGCAATGCAGACTGAAGACGCACCCGAAAGGGTACCAGCCACAGGTGCAGGGCTTACTGTGACAGCATGTGTAGCATTTACAGTGCCGCAACTGTTGGTTGCAGAATAATAAATGGTGGCTGTACCCGATCCTACGCCAGTTACGTGGCCTGCTGTATCTACTGTAGCTACAGAGGTATTACTGCTTGACCAGCTACCGCCGGAGGCAGTATCTGTTAAAGTAATCGCCGAACCAATACAAACAGTACCTGCGCCCACAATGGAATCAACAGAAGGTGGAGTACAAGATATTACCGTAACAGTGTGGTAAGCCTGATCCCAGGTTCCGGGAGACGGGCACCCGTCAGAATAGACATCATATAACACGTTCATAGTACCGGCTGATACTCCGGTTAATACTCCGCTTCCGTCAATTGTGGCTATAGAGTAGTCATCTGTTGACCAATAGCCGCCTGAAACTGATTCAGAAAATGTCGCAGTAGCGCCCACATTTATTGTTGTTGGGCCGGTGATTGTGCCAGCGCCCAATGAAGGTAATACTCTTACAGGTTGAGTTCTTGTTCCGGTTCCGCAGGTATTTGATACGGTATAACTTATAATGGCGACACCGGTGGAATAACCAGTACAAGTCGCGCCATAGTAGCTTCCATAAGCTGATACCACTGCAATTGAACCATCGCTGGTCGACCAGTGCCCACCATCAACATCTACGTAAACGTCAGTCACACCGCCTGGGCAAACGTATCCGGTATCAGTATAAGCGCTAGTCATCCAATATGGATTTGTAACTGCAAACCAGGCATCTGGA
>CANCOG010000521.1 GCA_947379685.1 Flavipsychrobacter stenotrophus
GCACTGGAAGAAATTCTTGCTGAAACACCTCCCGGCATCCTCGATATTTTGCAGATCAAGGGACTTGGACCGAAGAAGATCGCTGTTATCTGGAAGGAGCTGGGGATTGAATCGGTAGGTGAACTGGAATACGCATGCAATGAGAACAGATTGGTTGCGTTGAAAGGTTTCGGTGCAAAAACGCAGGAAGCAGTATTGCAAAGCATTGCATACATGAAGCAGAATGAAGGATTTTTCCTTTGGGCTGCAGCCGTTGCGGTGGGGGATAGTATTGTGGCGGCATTACAAAAGGCATTTCCTGGTTCATTATTTTCTCTGGCTGGCCCGGTGAGACGGCAGATGGAGACCATTGAGGTTATTGATATTGTGAGCGATTTAGATGTGGTAAAACTGAAAGAGAGTTTTGCTGCATTAGAAGGTAGTGTAATTAGCGAATTTGAAGGAGGATTACATGTTTCAATCGCCATGCAACCCGCTGTATGTGTACATTGCTGTGCGAAAGCTCAATTCTATAACAGGTTATTTGTGCTTACTGGTTCTGACGAATTTCTTGAGGGTTTCAATGCCAGCTATAAATTGCCGGTTGCCCCATTAAGCGAAGATGAGATATTTTCGTCTAATGGATTACAGTATATAGCTCCGCCACAACGGGAACGAGCTTCTGTTCTCGAAAAAGCAGCCAAAAATAGTTTGCCAAAGTTGATACAGCGTTTGGACATTAAAGCGATCATTCACTCCCATTCAACCTGGAGTGATGGCATGGAAACAATTGAGCAAATGGCCATTGCCGCTCGTGATCAGGGTTTTGAATACCTGGTGATCAGCGATCACTCACAGGCTGCATACTATGCCAATGGCTTGACTCCGGAACGCATTGCAGCACAACATATAGAGGTAGACGCCCTGAATAATAAACTGGCGCCGTTTAAGATATTCAAGAGTATAGAAGCTGATATTTTAGGCGATGGCAGCCTGGATTATAACGACCGGGTGCTGCGTACGTTTGATCTGGTGATCGCTTCGGTGCACAGTAATCTGAAGATGAGTGAGGAAAAGGCAATGAGCAGGGTGATGGCCGCTATAGCCAATCCGTTTACAACAATTTTGGGGCACCCTACAGGCAGGCTCCTGTTGTCGCGGAAAGGATATCCGTTAGATCATAAAGCGATCATTGATGCCTGTAAGCAACACAATGTCGTAATTGAGATAAATGCCCATCCACGTAGGCTTGATCTGGACTGGCGATGGATAGAATATGCGTTGGAGCAGGGGGTACTATTGTCTATAGACCCCGATGCGCACAGCACAGCGGGTTATAATGATGTTTTTTATGGTGTTATGACTGCCCAGAAAGGTGGAATGACCGCCAGGCATAATTTGAGTAGTTTTTCCCTGGCGGAGTTTGAAGCGTTTCTGGAAAAAAGCAGTGCAAAGAGACAGGGTGTTTTACTTTCGTAGGTCTAATTTTTTAAAGCTTATTCATATGCATGATGAATTTGAGAATGAAGAATTGCCGTTGGAAGACCAGCAGGCAGAAAATGAGATAAAGAAAATAAAGCTGGCCCTCGAGCATGGCATGGATCTATCGAAATCATTTGCGAATTCTGATCTGCCACCAGAGGTCGAAGGGCAGTTTTTAGATTACATTCAGCAATGGGAAGATGCATTTGCCGAACGGAAGATGATCCAGGTTTTTGATCTTGCCGGAAAGCCTGAATGTAAGCCTGTGGCTGAGATCGCGGATGCAGATATTGATAATGAACTGGCCGCCATAACAAAGATTCTCCGGGATAACGGGATAGCAATTGAGAGTATCTGTGACGTGAACAGCAGGGAATTATACAGGTTTATTACAGAAGAAATGTTCAAAATGGAAACCAACGATATCCGGATACCCGGAATGATCCATGGATTCATTTATGAGGAGTATCACCCCAATCACGAATATGATATTAAGAACAGGTGTACAGAACTTGTGGACTGTGTGCTAGACAGGGCAAGTGACACTAAAATTGGCACCTGGAGTCTCGGAGATAGCGTTTTTAGGGGCGGGGAGGAAATTTCGAAAGATGAGTTAAATAAAAAATTGATCAACTTCAGGGAGTCATTCAGTGAATTCATTCGACATGAGTTTGAATATGCTAAAGTTGAATTAAGCGCAGATAACACTGAAGCAAGAGCTGTTGCCAAAATCAGGTATTCGGCAGTAATAGACGGGACCGTTGAAAGTCTGGACTATAGCGGGGAATGCGTTTTTAACCTGAAGTGCGATTCGGGTTGGTGGGTAGTTACCCAGTTTGAAATACCCGGTATTGTGCTTTAATTTGTCATCGTTCCTAAGCTGCAGGCGCGATTTTTGTTGGGAACGTTGATAGAATAAAGTACGCCAAATGGCGAAGTTATTTTTCTTTTATGCGAGGTGAAAAATCTGCGAATAGTGAACTATTTAATCCACGATAGCCATCGGGATTTTCAACGAAGCAGAAATGGAAAAGAACAAGACAGTTGGTGTACTTTATTTTATCATCGTTCCTTAGCTTTGTCCCACGAATGAAATCTTTTGAACAACTGCGCATCGTTTTTTTTGGTACCCCTGATTTTGCTGTCGCGTCACTGAAGGCATTGGTGGATGCAGGGGCTAATGTTGTCGCTGTAGTAACCGCGCCTGATAAGCCCGCTGGCCGGGGCAAACATCCGCATGCATCGGCGGTGAAGGGGTATGCTGTAGCCAATAATTTGCCGCTGCTACAGCCTGAAAAAATGAAGGAAACCCAGTTTCTTGAAGATTTGAAGAATTGCCAGGCTGACTTGCAGGTGGTTGTTGCTTTTCGGATGATGCCAGTTGTGGTATGGGATATGCCCCCAATGGGTACATTAAATGTTCATGGCTCCTTGCTGCCACAATATCGCGGGGCAGCTCCCATCAACAGGACAATTATGAATGGCGAAACGGTAACGGGTGTTACTACATTCAAACTAAAGCATGAAATAGACACCGGTGATATTTTGCTCAGCCAGAAAATCGATATCTTACCAGAGGACAATGCGGGTACGCTGCATGACAGGTTGATGGAGGCTGGCGCCGAATTACTTGTAAAAACAGTGAAGGGGTTGGCAGCTGGAACAATTGAAGAAACACCGCAAGATAAAATTGATGCTGGTGCTCTGAAAAATGCGCCAAAGATATTCAAAGAAGATACTTTCATTAATTGGAACAGCAAGGTAGGGGAGATCCATAATTTCATACGAGGGTTGTCGCCATATCCTGCAGCTCATACTCAACTTGGCGAGCGATTCGTAAAGATTTTCTCTGGTGAGCCGAAACCAATGGCAGTTACGGCCACGCCGGGTAGCTTTGACACCGACCACAGCACTCACCTGAGATTCGCTGCTAGTGACGGCTGGTATTATGTTCATGAAATACAACAGGAAGGCAAAAAACGGCTGGATGTAGTTTCTTTCTTACGTGGATTCCGAGGTTAATGGTAAACGGGCAATTTTTACTTTTTACTTTTTACTTTGCAAAAAGTATTCTACAGCCAACGCGTAACCTTCCAACCCAAGACCGCTGATGGAGCCGATACATTTCGAAGAGATAAAAGATGTTTTCCTGAAATCCTCCCGGGCGAGTACATTGCTGATGTGCACTTCCACCACCGGAATGCCTATTGCACTTACTGCGTCCGCTATGGCTATGCTGGTATGTGTATAGGCTCCTGCGTTTAATATAATGCCTTGCATTTGCCCCATACAATCGTGGAGGAAGTTGATCAGCTCACCCTCAACATTACTCTGATAATACTGGAAACTGACATCCGGGAACCTTTGCTGTAATTCAGCCAGGTAGCCTTCGAATGTCTGATGCCCATAGATATGCGGTTCACGCACGCCAAGCAGATTCAAATTAGGGCCGTTAATGATAGCAAGGTGCAGCATAGCCAGTGTTTTAAGCGTTTTAGAAACAGGTGTTTTGGTGAGTATAGTTGGCACCAAAGGTAGTTATTCAATAGCTGAATTGTATTGCGTCGTTGGTGAGTCCAAATCCGTAATTTGCATGTTATTATGTGGGAATCT
>CANCOG010000522.1 GCA_947379685.1 Flavipsychrobacter stenotrophus
GCTACACCAGTTACTACACCAGTAGCGCTAACTGCAGCCACGGTAGAAGCACTTGAACTCCATGTACCACCAGAAGCAGCATCGGTAAGGGTGATAGTAGAACCAGGGCAAACTGCAGTTGGACCAGAAATGGTGCCTGCTGAAGGAGCCGGAGCAACAGTAATTGTTCTGGTAGCTGTTGCAGTACCACAAGCACCGGTTACTGAATAAGTAATGGTTGCTGTTCCTGTAGCAACACCAGTTACTACACCAGCAGTGCTGATACTGGCAATTGAAGAGGCACTTGAACTCCAGGTGCCGCCAGTGGTAGTATTTGTAAATGTAGTAGTAGTACCGGCACACATAGTTGAAGTACCAGTTATGGTTCCGGCAGATGTACCCGCTGTTACTACTACTGTTGCTGTACGTGAAGTAGAACCACAGCTATTAGTTACAGTATAAGAAATTACGGAGGTACCAGTTGTAACACCAGTCACCATTCCGGTTGTATTAACTGTAGCAACTGAAGGAGTAGCACTGCTCCAGGTACCACCACCTGTAGCATCAGACAGATTGGTTGTTGTTCCTGAACAAAGTGTAGTAGTTCCTGTAATTATTGCAGGCATTGTTGGTGCTGCAGTTACAGTCACACTTGCAGTGCGGAATGCAGTACCACAACTTGTAGTAACGGTATAAGTAATAGAAGCTGTACCTGCGGCTACACCGGAAACAACACCAGAGGCATTGACTGTTGCTACTGAAGAAGTACCTGAAGTCCATACACCGCCGCTTGTAGCGTCAGTAAGCGTAGCTGAGCCACCAACACAAACGGAAGTTGCACCGCCAATTGCAGCTACAACCGGAGTACCGGCAACATTTACTGTCATTACTGAAGAAGCAGTACCACACCTGTTAGTAACAGTATAAGAAAGTACAAAAGTACCGGCTGAAACTGCAGTCACTGCACCTGAATAGCTTACAACAGTAGCTACTGAAGGGTTGCTGCTTGTCCAGGTACCACCGTATCCGCTAGTTGTATAAGAACCTGAAGTACCAACACAGATCGTAGATGAACCTGAAATAGTACCAGCCTGAGTTCCAGGTAATGGAACTACATAAATATTGCGAACTGAATTTGCAGTACCGCAAGAGTTGGACACCGCATATGTAATTGTTTCATTGCCTTCTGCAATTCCCGACAATATGCCAGAAGTAGCACCAATTGTAGCAACTGATGTATTGCTAACCGACCATGAACCTCCGCTCACAGAGCAAGTGAAAGTTACCGGAGAACCCACACAAACTGAATCAGCACCGGTAATAGTACCTGTAGAAGGAGTTGTAGTTACAGTTATCGCTCTTGTAGCTGTGTTTGTACCACATGAACTGGTTACAGTGTAAGAAATAGTAACTGTACCCGCACTAACACCGTGAACCACTCCAGAAGTTCCGACTGTAGCAACAGATGTATTGCTGCTCGCCCATGCACCTCCGCCAGTTCCGGCACTGTCAACTAATGTGATATTTGCACCAGTACAAACCGTACCAGGACCAGTGAGAATTCCTGCCGGAGAACCAGCTGATACTGTAACAACCTTGGTTGCAGTTGAAGAACCGCAGCTATTGCTCACTGTATAACTTATGGTTGCTGTTCCTGCGCCCGAACCGCCAACTGTAGCAGTAGAACCGGTACCAGAAACTGTAGCTACCGTAGGAGCACTTGTAGTCCAGCTACCACCTGTAGAACCTGCTGAGTCTGTTAAAGTAATGGTTGAACCAGCACAAAGTGTAGATGGACCGGTAAGGATACCCGCACCTGGCGCGTGGGTTACAGTTACAGCCATTGTATCAAATGCTGTTCCGCAGCTAGTGGTAACGGAATAAGTAATAATTACCGAGCCCGAACCAAATCCTACAGCAACACCCGATGAGGCGCCAATCGTAGCAATTGAAGAGGAACTGGTACTCCATGTACCACCTGACGAACCGCCACTGGAAACATATGTTCCGGAGCCCCCTCCAAGGCAAATAAGTGAAGGTCCTGTTACAGTTCCGGCATTTGGTGCCGCAGATACTGTTATTGTTCTTGTAGCAATTCCGGTTACACAACCAGAGCTTACATAATAAGATATGGATACTGTCCCCGTAGAAATACCTCTAACGGTTCCCGCAGAACTAACAGTAGCAATAGAACTTGCGCCACTGATCCAGGTTCCGCCGGCAATTGTATCTGTCAAACGAATCGTATCACCCACACAAACTGAAGAAGGACCAGCAATAGCAGGGATACTTGAAGCACCAGCAATAACTGTCATAGGCTTTGTACGGAAACTTGTACCACAGCTGTTACTGACAGAATAAGTAATATTTACAGAGCCTGCACTCATGCCACGGACAACACCAGCGGTTGAAACGCTTGCCACAGAGGAGGCACTTGAACTCCATGAGCCGCCACTAACCGAATCGGTAAGGGTTGTTGTTGAACCTACACATACGGTGGCCGAGCCTGAGATCAATGATACATAAGGTACAGTAGTTACAGTAATTGTGCGGGTCGCCACTGCCGTTCCGCAGCTAGAACTAACCGTATAAGAAATAATTGCAGTGCCGACGCTAAGTCCGCGAACAGTACCTGTTGAATCAACGGCTGCAATTGAAGACGCGCTGCTAGACCACGTGCCACCAGAAATGCTATCAGTTACATAACCATATGCACCGACACAAATTGTAGATGATCCAGAAACTGTGCCAGCTGAAGTTCCAAGAACCGTAAAGGTTGTTGTAGCCGTTCCGGAACTTGTAACGTAAGATATGATACATGTACCAACAGAAACACCACTAACAATACCTGAAGTATTTACGGTGGCTATGGATGAACTACTTGAACTCCAGCTTCCTCCTGTCGTAGAATCATGTAATGTAGACGAAGAGCCAACACAGCAGTAGGTTGTGCCCGTAATTGGCCTTACTGATGAACCAGAACCAGGAACTAACTCAGTGATTGAAATATTTGTCCTGTTCCATTTGTCACCAGCATCATCAGTACCATTATAGTTTACTGCATTCAAAACACCGTAAATTTTAATAGTTCCGGTCCCTGAAGATGTTGGGGCAGTCCAAGGAATTGACTCAACATATGTTGTGCCAGATCCGCCCGAACCTGACGTTGCAACAATAGCCGAACTTTGCTCAACCACGCGAATGCTGGTACTACCCAATGCGTGATTTGCGCAGCCTGATGGCAGGCCTGAAGTGGCCAGGGTTCCGGCATTTGCCGCAGAACTAGAACCAGCACCGCTGGATTTAACTACAGCCAGCTGGAATCCAAATCTTGGCAATGAGAATGCTGAAGAACTATTTGTGCCTGATATTTTTACAGTGTAGGACTGACCTGCAATGTAATGGTTTACTGATACACCGGCGGAATCCAGCTCTAGTGTAACAGAAGTGGACGAAGCAGCTGAGCCATGACAACTATTGCAGCCACTACCACCAGTAGCTCCACATCCGTCAACGTAGCTTGCACCTGCACCACCGCTATAACCTTGTAGTACAACGTACGCAAGCATCGCGATAAGGGGCAATAGTAAAAGTTTCTTCTTCATAGAATACCTTTTTTAAGATTTAGTTAGAACGGTAAAAATATTAAATTTTTGGTATAAAACAACAATGAAAAATGAAATTTATGTGACAAACTTTCAAGAAAATAACTTTTAGTTAATATTTTTTGACTCTTAAGCAAAATTTTATGCCTGCATTGCTAGAATAGGAGTTGAATTATTGTTAATGGTACAAATTCGGTCAAAAATTTATGCGACATGAGCTAGAAATCCGACGACATTAAACTGGCATTAGAAAGGCAAAAAATACAGGGTGGATATGAAGAACGTATAGATCGAAGATACAACACCCGTTCACTTATTGCCCGAACCAGCTTATCTCCCAAAAAAGAAAAAATGCAGATGTATTGCTACACCTGCATTTTCTATGTTTTAAAAAGAATTGACTATTGTAAGATCACTTTCTGGCTGTACACATTGCCGTCGGCAGTGTTTACACGCAACAGGTAAGTGCCTGCTGCAAAGCTGCTCATA
>CANCOG010000523.1 GCA_947379685.1 Flavipsychrobacter stenotrophus
AGGGCTTAACTCTGGACAGCACCGATCTCCCTGTACCACGCGCTTACCTCGATAGTGTGGTCCGACTGACAGGTGGGAAAATTCACGAGGTCTCCCGATGGCTGAATCTCTGTGTCGTACTTATTTCAGACTCTACGAGGATACATACATTATCAGGCAAATCATTTATTCAGAGCACCCGTCTGGTTGGTTATTACGCCGGTACGCTTCACAAAGGTGCTATCCAATCTGTTGATGACCAAAAACAACCGGCTCCAAAAACCACAGGTGGCGCTACCTATTACGACCAAACCTGGACGCAAACCCTAATGGTAAAAGGGAACTACCTTCATGATCTCGGTTTCAAAGCAACAGGGAAAATGATTGCAGTTATAGATGCTGGCTTCATTTACACCGATACCCACCCAGGCTTTGATAGTCTGAGGAGCAGTGGACGAATTGCAGAAACGCATAATTTTACATTAGATACCAGCTTTGTATATGGCTACGACATCCATGGTACATCAGTGCTCTCCACAATGGCCGGATATATCCCCGATACCTATGTAGGCAGTGCCCCATTAGCGACATATGCATTATATGTAACGGAGGACGACAATTCCGAACAGCCCATAGAATTAATAAATATGCTATGCGCAGCTGAGCGCGCCGATAGCCTGGGTGCCGATATCATCAGTTCATCATTAGGATATAATACATTTGACGACCCTGCTGACAATCTCCACTTTACAACTGACTGCGATGGCAAATCGACGATTGCCGCCAAAGCTGCAAATATGGCAACAAAAAAAGGTATTTTATTTGTTGCATCTGCGGGCAATGAAGGGGGCAATTCCTGGAATATGGTATTAACACCCGGAGATGCAGACAGTGCACTTACCATTGGCTCGGTAAATACTTCTGCAATTGCTGTTGGCTCCAGCGGATACGGCCCAAATGCAGCCGGACAGATAAAACCGGATGTTTGCGGTCTTGGACACTATGCATCTGTTTTCAGTTCAACGGGTTACAATTCAGAAGACGGCACATCCCTCAGCACACCACAGATCGCAGGTTGGGCTGCCTGCCTGCTGCAGGGAGCCCCCCACTCAACTCCATCCCAGTTACGCAGGGCCATCGTTCAATGTGCCGATCACTATTCCACCCCCGATAATCATATCGGTTATGGTATTCCCGATTTTAGTTGTGCGGCAATAGCCCTCAACGTGCTGGACACACCCACGCCAAACCCGAATAGTTTCACTGTCACTTCACCCAATCCAACTGGTGGCGCCTTATTGTTGACGGTTACCGTAGCGACACAACAAACCGTTTCCTTCCGCCTGTTGGATATCACTGGCCGAACCTCGCTCACACACTCTGCTCAATTAAACCCTGGCGAGAATCTTCCTATCAAGCTCGATATCTCAGCACTACCTGCCGGCATCTATATCCTCAAAGCTGTTTCAAAAGAAAGCCAAAAAGTGTTGAAACTGGTGAAGGAATAATGTTACAGACATCGAATATGCATCATTTCGTATAAATTATATTATCCCGATATCCCATTGTATTGGCTTTCCCCTATTCAGGCACCTCTTCCCATTTACCTACCTTAATATTCACACGTTGGAAGAATCACTGCATCACGTTCATGCACAGCGAATGTAGGCTCCCTTCAGGGCGGCGGGTGAACAAAAACAACAAATTGCCTTTACCGAAAATATATCTCTCTACCACCTCCCCAAAATAAAGTTCCCCCAATTACTAACGTTAGGGGCTTTAGACTCGTCATACTAGTATGGCGGGATTATGTCCCGTCAAAAACCAAACCCTTATACTATGAAAAATACTATTGCGTACCGCTACAAACCCATTATGAACATGCGTTTTACGGAAACTAAAACAACCCATTTTTTCCGTTTCCTGACCTCGTTCCTGGATATCTGGAACTGGCCGGGACTGACCTCCGAACGGCAGAAAAAAACACTATATCTGTTGACGGGAGGCGACGAAAAAACATAGATGAACCGTGCAAATATGACGTTTTCAAGGCCTTTTTTCTCCTAAATATACGTTAATTGCATTTGCACATATAATTATTAGCTAATAAAATAGACTGTGTGGAAAACGTTTTGAAAAAAATAATGATTCTCATAGTTGCTATTGCGACTTAATAACTTATCTTCACCTGTGTTTTTGTAAATATTCCATTTCCTGCAAGGGAAAATGGGGTATTGTGTTACATATTAAATCACTAACTTTCACAACAAACTAACCATTTTTTTAATTTACAAAGACCCCACAATAAACTGTAATTTTTATGAAGAAAATGATTACGCTCCGTCTAAAACACCTATTTGGCCCTGGCACCATCTTGCTTTTTTTCTTGTTATCTTTAGTCAGTCAAAAGGTCTCGGCTACCGTTACTTTCCCTGGTGGTTCAAGACAAACCTTTAGTATTTGCGAAGGGCTCACGTTTAATTTAACATCCGGCCCCGATGTAGTGTCTGTCAATGAATCTGTTGCCGGTTCAACCGATGTCTGGAGTATTGTAACTGGACCTGTTACCGGAAGCTTATCCGGCTTCAGCACCTCTGTTTCATCCGTTGGCGGCCTTACAACACCTGGTGGATTATCTTATACGGCTGCACTTGCCTCCGCAGGCCTTGATTCATTTACCATACAAGTCACCAATGGAACTTTCACAACTACAACTACAATAGTAGTAACTGTGAATCCGTTACCTGCTATCGGTCCGATAACAGGAATTACTCACCAGTGCGTTGGCGCATCCACCACCTTAAGCTCTACAGCTGGTGGGACATGGAGCACAACAAATCCGGCAGTCGCTACAATTAATACATCTGGAGTCATAACTGGAATATCTCCAGGGACGGTTACTGTATTTTATATTATAACCAATTCTTTCTCTTGCACTAACGTACAAAGTACTACCGATACCGTTCTTTCCGTCCCTACCGTTTCTGCCCCATCTGGCGCTTCTTCAGTTTGCGTAGGCGCTTCAATTACTTTAACTGATGCCACCGCTGGTGGAACATGGTCTGCAAGAAATGGTAATGCTACTGTTAACTCTTCTGGTGTGGTTACTGGCGTTTCTGCCGGCACCGATGCTATTATATATAGTGTAACTAATTCCTGCGGTACCGCTTCAGATTCAATCACGGTGACAATTAGCGGGACATCAATTGCTCCAATTGCTCCTTCAGGTACAGTTAATGTTTGTGTTGGCGGTACAACCGCTATGTCCGATGCTACCGCTGGTGGTACCTGGGCTATAAGCAACGGAACTGGTACTGCAACCATAAGTTCTTCAGGTGTGGTTACAGGTGGTTCTGTTGGTACAGTTACTGTTTTCTATTCTACAGGCGGATGTGCGACTCCGGTATCACAAGTAGTTAATGTTATTACGGTTCCATCTACACCTTCTGCAATTACGGGTACAACTACAATTTGTACCGGTAACTGTACTACCCTATCCAGTGCTACCTCAGGTGGTACATGGGCGAGTAGCAATACCGCAGTAGCTACGGTTACGGCAGCCGGTGGTGTTGTATGTGCTGGTGGTACAGCTGGCACTACCACTATTACTTATACAGTAAGCAATTCATGTGGTTCTTCTTTTATTACTACAACCTTTACTGTTAATGGCGCTCCGGGTACTCCTTCAGCCATAACAGGAAGTACAACTATATGTACAGGGTCAACAACAACTCTTTTTGATGGTACAGCAGGTGGTACCTGGAGCACTTCCGCAAGCGGAATTTGTTCAGTTAACTCTGCGTCTGGTGTTATTACCGGCGTTTCTGCGGGATCAGCAACTATCACTTATACAGTTGCCAACGGTTGTGGGTCTGCTTTCGCTACAACTAACATTACAGTAATTACTACACCAACTACACCTCCGGCCATTTCAGGTCCTTCATTTGTTTGTATTGGGTCTACCATTACATTAAGTGATGCAACAGCTGGCGGTACTTGGACAAGTACAGTAACTGCAGCTGCAACAGTAGGTGCAGCATCCGGTATTGTGACAGGTGTAGCTGCAGGCACA
>CANCOG010000524.1 GCA_947379685.1 Flavipsychrobacter stenotrophus
GTGCATGAGCTTACAAAACGCATGCTTGCTCAGCCAATGCCCGAACACACTTTGCTTAATGTGAATGTCCCGGTAATTGAAAAGGAAAAGTATAAGGGCATGAAATTATGCCGGCAGGCATACGCCAAATGGGAAGAGAATTTCGACCATAGAATAGACCCTAGGGGAAAGGATTATTATTGGATGGTGGGGAAATTCGTTAATATGGATAAAGACACCGGGACTGACGTTGAAGCGCTAAATGATGGCTATACTTCTATTGTTCCTGTCACGATAGATTTTACCGATATGGCAATGAAGAAAATGCTGGAAGCAAGCTGGCCAGATCTGGCGCAATAGTCGCAGAACTTAATTATTCATTAATTTACAGTTCAGGAGATGCTACGAATAGGAATCCTGACGTAGATTGTTTGGTAATTAGTAAATTAGAATCATGAAAACAAAACAAGAAATTGTAGAGAACTGGCTCCCCCGTTACACTGGCCAAACCCTGGCTGATTTCGGGCAATATATACTCCTATGCAATTTTAGTAATTATGTGCAGCTCTTTGCTAAAATGCACCAGGTGCAGGTAATAGGTCAGGACAAACCTATGCAGTGCGCTACAGCAAACAATATTACCATCATCAACTTCGGAATGGGCAGCCCTGGTGCGGCAACTATGATGGATCTTTTATCGGCCATCAGCCCCAAAGCGGTTTTGTTTCTGGGTAAGTGTGGCGGTTTGAAAAAGAAAAACAAGGTTGGCGATCTTATCCTGCCAATAGCGGCCATACGAGGTGACGGTACAAGTAACGATTATTTCCCTCCAGAGGTGCCGGCTCTCCCTTCCTTTGCTTTACAAAAGGCGATCTCGACAACCATCCGCGATCACCATCTCGACTACTGGACGGGAACAGTTTACACTACCAACCGGAGGGTTTGGGAACACGACGAAGAGTTTAAAGAATACCTGAGGAAGATCAGGGCTATGGCCATAGACATGGAGACCGCCACCATATTTTGTACGGGTTTTTTTAACGGTATACCCACGGGGGCTTTGCTGCTCGTCTCCGATCAACCCATGGTACCTGAAGGGGTAAAAACAGCTGAAGCGGACACCGTAGTAACAAAGAATTTTGCCGAACTCCATTTGAACATTGGTATTGACTCACTGAAGCAGCTCATCAATAACGGACTTACTGTAAAGCATATGCGTTTTTAATGCCCGGCGAGCAACCCATACTGACGGTAAATGAACTTCAGATCTCCTTCGGTGGAGCCCCTCCGTTCTCAGCTGTAAAAAATCTGACCTTCAGTATCCAGAAAGGCAAAACTTTGGCGGTTGTTGGTGAAAGTGGTTCCGGGAAATCGCTCACAGCACTCGCCCTGATGGGGCTGCTACCAAATACAGCTAAACTTTCTGGCGAATTGCGTTTGCACGTAAGCGACAATGAAACAACTGCAGCGTTCCCTTCTCCGGGACTTGCGACTTATGACTTACAACTTACGACTGAATTCCGTGGCAGGGACATCGGGATGATCTTTCAGGAACCAATGAGTGCCCTGAATCCCATAATGAAGGTGGGCGTGCAACTCAGGGAAGCAATACTTGCGCACCAGAAACTCAGCAAGGCCGAGGGTAAGCGAATGGCGATTGATTGGTTGGCAAAGGTGCAATTACTTGACCCAGTGCAAATGTATGACCGTTACCCGCACGAAATTTCGGGTGGACAAAAGCAACGGGTCATGATCGCTATGGCTATGTGTAATCATCCGGCTCTGCTGATAGCTGATGAGCCTACTACAGCCCTCGATGTAACAGTGCAGCAGGAAATCATGCACCTGATGCACTACCTCCAGCAGGAGCACCAAAGTGCCATGTTGTTTATTACACATGACCTCGCCCTGGCTGGTACAATTGCCGACGAAGTGTTAGTGATGTACAAGGGAGAAATGATGGAATATGGCCCCGTGGATCAGGTCTTGAAGAAACCCAAGCATCCCTATACTAAGGCGCTTTTGGCATGCCGGCCCTCTCCAGCTCACAAAGGGCAGTTGTTGCCAATTGTTGCCGATTTTCTCGAACCGAAATCCCCTCCAATACAGTTAGACAAACCACTGCTGAAACCTGAAACTGATAATAGTATTCAAGGCACGCTGCTCAAAGTCGAAAATCTAAAAGTCTGGTTCCCCGGAAAAGCGGGTGGGGCAGAGAAGGTTTATAAGGCCGTCGACGATGTTTCATTTACTATAAAGAAAGCAGAGATATTAGGTTTGGTTGGAGAAAGCGGTTGCGGCAAGAGCACCATCAGCAAGGCAATTATCGGGCTGCTCCCAGTGCAAGGGGGTGCGATCAAATTTGGAAGCCAGGACCTCACTTCAATATCCTTACTAGAAAGGAAGCAAGTAAGAAAATCAATACAGATGATCTTCCAGGATCCGTATTCATCCCTTAATCCCCGAATGACGATTGGGGACATTTTAAAGGAGCCATTGTTTGTTCACGGAATAGTACCTGCGTTAGAACTGGAGAAAGAAGCACTGCGCTTGCTGGATGTGGTGCTGTTACCCGCAGACGCCATGCATCGTTACCCACATCAGTTTTCCGGTGGCCAACGGCAACGTATAGGCATTGCGCGGGCACTAACTGTAAGACCTCAACTTTTAATTTGCGACGAAAGTGTCTCAGCGCTCGACGTAAGTATACAAGCCCAGATATTGAACCTGCTAAAGGAATTGCAGCGCGAGCTGCAGCTTACCTATCTGTTTATATCCCACGACCTTGGTGTTGTGCACTACATCAGTGATCGCGTAATGGTCATGCAATCAGGCAAAATTGTCGAAACCGGCGATGCCCTAAAAGTGTTGACTCAACCCGAACACCCTTATACAAAGAAATTGATCGGAGCAATTCCGGTTTAAACTAATGCAATGAAAGTGCCATTACACTTATCGCACCAATAAAAAGAAGTTTGGAAGTCCATTTGAAATTCTTGAATTGTACAGTACATTTGTATATCCACTCCACAAGTTTTGAGTGGTTAACAAAATACAAGCGGAAGTAGCTCAGTTGGTAGAGCATCAGCTTCCCAAGCTGAGGGTCGCGCGTTCGAATCGCGTTTTCCGCTCCCTAGATAAAGTCTTGATAGTCACAACTTTCAAGACTTTTTTTTATCTTTGCAAGGGAACAAATTAACCAAACTCCGCACAAAACTCCACACACTTTTATGATAAACTTGCCTGGTAACAGACGAATGGGTAAAGTTTCGATTACACCTGCAAACTGGAAATCAGGCGGTAAAACTCTGCTTAAAAAACAATGGGTAATTCGATATCGCTATTATGATGACAATGTGGGTATAAGCAAGCAAATCTGGATAAGTGATTTTAATAGGATAGATGACCTTGAAGAGCGAAGGCGACATTTACAAGATGCTCTGGATGTGGAGATAGACAATCTCAAAAATAACGGTTGGGATCCCGTTGCTAAAGCTTGTATTGCGGCGTTAACTAAGAAAGTAGTTGTTAACGAAATCAGCAATCTGATGTCGTTTGAAGCTGCATTAAAATTTGCTGATACCAAAATTAAGGTGTCTGAAGAGACCAGAAAGCATGAAACCAACCCACTATTAAAACAACTACTGAATCAAGCGGTCAAAAATGGCATTGCCAAGGAGCCGATAAAGGATGTAACCCGCAAAAATCTAAGAGAATTGGTTGATAAGTGCGCAACAACACTACCAACAAAGAATAAGCCTGACCCAGTTTACTCCCAGGATAAATACAACCGGTGCCGGAAAGTGTTGAGTTATTATTACAAGGAATTACTGGACTACGAAGTTGTCGAAGCGAATATTCCGATTTCCCTTAATAAAGTAAAGCAGCCAATGAAAAAAGTGGCGGCAGAGATAAGCCCGGATAGCCAGAAAAGAGTTTCTGACTATCTCAAGGAGAATCATCGCTCTTTTTGGCTGTACCTCCAAACATTCTATAACAGCGCGCCGAGATCAACTGAGATGATGCGGCTCAAAGTAAAAGACGTTGATTTGAAAAACCA
>CANCOG010000525.1 GCA_947379685.1 Flavipsychrobacter stenotrophus
TGTAAGAAAATACAGGCTGCGTCAGGTGGTACCCCGAAAAACCCAATATGTAGGTAATGCTGTTGGACTGGCCTGCACTGGCATTGAAATTTACACCAGCGCCCAGGTCCCACATAGACATCTTTGACACAGAAATATTCTCAAGTGAAGGATTATTTTCATTGAAAATACCATTCAGGTACTGGTTATTAAAGGTGGCCTTGCCCGGGTCAAAACTATATTGGGTGTAACCGCCGGTAAATCCAACTGACAAATACATGTTCTTTTCAGCATTTATAGATTTACTGTAGTTCACTGCGGGATATGCGGCAGAAATCCGCTGATCAACACTGCCAGCTTTATCGGTATATCCCAAAACCCCGAAACTCACAAAATCATTCGAAACCCGGCTCACCGGTACCCTCACCTCGCCATAAGCAAGGGTGGTAACGAACGGATTGCTGATGCTGCTCCATTGAGTGCGGTAAAATACTCCCGCCCGGTAGTCATTCGTGAAAATACCCGTCAGTGACGGGTTTCTCAAGATAGAAGTTTCATAAAACTGTGAAAAGTGTATATCAGCCTGAGCCATCGATAATAAAGGACAAAGTGCAATACCTGATATAAATAGAGTTTGTTTTAACATGTTTTTCATAGCGCCTTTTTTACTTTATTATTGTTACATCACCCTTAATGAAAATTGGCTCGCCTGTATCACACACCGCGTCAAGCATATAAACATATACATCGGGCCGCGGAGTTGCTCCACCACTTGTACCATCCCATCCCATCGACGCATCATTCATTGTAATATTCTTCTTTTCGAACAACAGATTGCCCCAGCGATTATATATCCTGAACGCATTCACCTGCTTCACACCCGATCCTCTCGGATAAAATATGTCGTTTTCGCCATCTCCATTTGGTGTAAAAGAATTAGGTATAAATATCTGGCTTTGGTCGCAATAAAGTGTAATCCTAACCGTGTCAGAAGCAAGGCATCCAAAAGATGACTTTACTGTTACAGTATAGAGCGTTGAATTGACCATACGTGCTATGGGGTTGGCACAGGTTTCACAACTCAATGTCTGCGCCGGGCTCCACTCGTATTTTGCGATCAACGTTCCCGTTGCCTGCAAATAGGCAATTGAGCCAGCAACCAGGGTCTGATTTGGACCCGCATCTACAGTAGGAATCTGATGAACAATTACAGTGACATAATTGGTGTCTGGTATACATCCGCCGTACTGAGCAATTACTGTATAAGTAGTAGTATAGTCTGGTGTAGCAATAGGATTAGAGATAGTAGGATTGCTCAACCCCGTTGTTGGTATCCATGTGTATTTTGTACCTCCGGTATCAAACAAAGGAACTCCGGTATTACGGCATATTTCGGTATCTCCCCAGCCACGGCTTATGGTGTTGGTACGTAACGAAACCGTCACAGAATCTGTATTGACACAACCGTAACCATCTATACCTGTTACCGTGTACGTGGTAACAACGACAGGCGACGCTGAAGTTGTCTGGCAGGTAGAACAACCAAGCGTTGCAGGAGGTGTCCAGGTGTACTTTACACCACCTGAGGCATACAGCGTTGCTGCATCGCCCACACATATTATAGTATCGGGGCTAGCCTTTATTACTGGAGGCGGATAAACATTTACAGTAGTTGAAATGCTGCCGGTGCAGCCCCAGCCGTCTGTCACATTTAATGTCACAGGGTAAGTACCGGTTACACTATAGAAATATGGTGGGGAAGCGAGGTTGCTCGTGTCGCCACCGCCAAAGTCCCAATGCCAGCTGGAAATTGTAGAGAAGTAGCTGAAAGAAGTATCGATAAACGCAACATTGGTACTGACACATATAGGGTGCGGGTTGGTTGTAAACCCTGGCCTTACAACATCAACTTTAATGGTATCCAATCCAAGGCTTGAGTTTTGGCAACCCGAATTGTCACTTAATATCAGCTTGGGTACATAAGCACCGGGAACAACATAGGTATGATGTGCTGAGTCATTGTAGGAAGTTGCACTGGTTGTTCCATCTGCAAAATCCCAAATGATATTAGGCACATTAGTAAGTGCTGCCCCAAAATTAACAGTAAGCGGCGAACAACCTGTAAGCGGCGAATAATGGAATGCGCCTGCGTACCCATAAACATTTACATGCCTGAATGCGGTATCTGTACAACCATGGGTATCAAAGGCAACCAGGCGAACAGTATAATACCCTGAGCTGGTGTATAGATCGCTCGGGGACACCAGCACCGACGTACCACCATCGCCAAACGACCAGTTGTAGTAAGTTGCACCCGAAGAACCGTTATAGAAGGCAACCGTAATTGGCGCACATATCGTAAACGAGTCACTCATTGTAAATGCAGCCGAAGGTGCCGAGACTGTTATGAAGTTGATATAATTTGCTGTGTCGCTACAACCATGCGAATCAAATGCGATCAGCTTGACGGTATAGGTACCTGCTGCGGTGTAAATGTGATTAGGTGAAAGTGTAGAAGAAGTATCTCCGTCACCAAACATCCATAAAACACCAGAATAGGCCGTCGAGTAATTTGTAAAGTGAACCGTACTTCCTACGCAAGGGTAATAGGTACCCGTTGTGCCGGAAGCATGGGGTCGCCAGACAGTGATCATTGCCGGGTTAACCTGGGTATCTATACAGGCAACGTTATCCTTCACAATTTCCGTTACGCCATAAGTGCCCGCCGCTGTGTAGGTATGGGTAACCGTAGGCGAAGTAAGCGTAGCCGTAGTTCCATCACCAAATGCCCAGCTATAGTTGGTAATGGACACACCCGCAATGTCGTAGGAATGATCGACAAAAGTAACAGTAAGCGGACCGCAACCAGTAACCGGAGAAGCAGTAAAGGAGTCAACGGGTTTGGCGATCTTTATCCAGTTTGTACGAATCATTGTATCGTAACATCCGCGGCCATCTCTTATGAGTAATTTTATACTGTAAATACCCGAATTATAAAACGTATCATTGAAAGACGCTGCAGTATCGGCATCTACCAGGTGCCAGGTGGTTGACGGAGCACGCTGGTCATACCAATACCACTGTGTTGTAGCCGTATCGGAAATCGGGCTGAACGTTACAACCGTGCCCGCACAAGCCAATGAATCCGTAGCCGTCATACCCATGGTTGGTGGTATCAGGTTTATGGGCAACCTGGCCGTATCGCGGCACCCACTTGTTGCGTTGTAAGTACAAAGTGTAACAATATAAGTACTGGCTGTAGAATAGGTATGCACCGGGGTATCTAACGTTGAGGTTCCACCGTCACCAAACATCCAGAGATGGGTATCATCGCCTAAAGAACTATCATAAAAATGTACTGTTGTGCCAGCACAATCGAAACGGTCAACAATAATTGCCTTTGGTGAATCAACAACTATTCCAGTCAACATGTACCTGGTACTGGGACAACCGTTGTAATAAGCAATTACATAAATAGAATCCATTCCAGGACTGTAAAATGTATGGGTCATGTTATGGAACGTATCCGTGATCGTCGTCCCGTCATGAAAATCCCAATAATACGAATTCGCCATTCCAGTGCTGTCGAACACAGTAAAATGGACCGGGTCGTGATAACAAACGTGGCTTGGAGTAGCAGTTACCAGTATTCTTGGTGGTGTTCCCACCATAATTTCAACAGTGTCAGTAGTTGAACAACCATTGGAAGTAACGATAGTCACGACACAATGATAAATACCTACAGCAGTATATGTATGCGCCGGGTTTGCTCCGGTAGCTGTGGCGCTGCCATCGCCAAAATTCCATGTATATGAGGTGATTCCAAATGGGTATGGCAACACTGAAGGACCAGGAACATGTGTTTCTGCACCCGCCCTGAAGCTATCAACCAGCGGAATGCAGCCGCTTGTCGCTGTCGGAACAATATGCGCTTCAAGGTCATAGATACCAATGATGTGATTTACCGTGGCTACACAGCCATTAATATCAACAACAGTCATATAGACCGTGTCCATACGATTACTTGTATAGGTATGGGTTGTTGAGCCTGT
>CANCOG010000526.1 GCA_947379685.1 Flavipsychrobacter stenotrophus
GCAACCATTAAGGCAAGCCACTAATACAAAGCGCTTGTAACAGGATATTTCACAAGAAAGGACGCTACTTCTGATACACCTTCACCATTCCCTTTAACTCGTTCAGTTTCATGAGTGCTTCCACGGGGGTAAGCGTGTTAATGTCGGTCGCTTCCAGTATCTGCTGAATCCTGCGGAGGTCTTCGGTAACACCATCAAAGATATTGAGCTGGTATTGAGGTGCAGCCTTTATGGACTTTACTTTCTGCAATGTTTCTCCTCCGGTATTAGCGTGTTTTTCTTCCAGCAGGGTGAGTATCTGATCTGCCCGGTCCAGTAATTTTACAGGCATTCCCGCCATTCGGGCCACTTGTATACCAAATGAATGACGGCTGCCACCCGGAGCCATTTTTCTCAGGAAAATAACCTTGTTACCTGTCTCCTTGTGGGTGATGTGGTAGTTCTTCACCCTTGGCAACTGGTGCTCCAGTTCGTTGAGTTCATGGTAGTGAGTAGCGAACAGTGTCTTTGGTTTCGCAGCGCTGTTGTGCAAATGTTCTACAATACTCCAGGCTATGGAAATACCATCATAAGTACTAGTCCCCCTGCCTATTTCATCGAGCAAAACCAGGCTGCGTTCGGTAATGTTATTAATGATGCTGGCTGTTTCATTCATCTCAACCATGAATGTACTTTCTCCGCCACTCAGGTTGTCTGATGCGCCCACGCGGGTGAAGATCTTATCGGTAAGCCCTATTGTGGCCGAAGCAGCAGGAACAAAACTCCCCATGTGCGCCATGAGGGTGATAATGGCCGTTTGCCGCAGTAACGCACTCTTACCGCTCATGTTCGGGCCTGTAAGTATAATTACCTGCTGGTTGGTTTTGTCCAATACAATATCATTGGCAATGTATGATTCGCCCGGAGGCAGGCGCTGTTCTATTACCGGGTGGCGCCCCTCTTTAATCTCCAGTAAAGGTTCGTGTACCAGGGTGGGGCGGTGGTACTTGTACGCTATCGCATTATGTGCGAAACACAACAGGCAATCGAGTTGGGCAATAATATTGGCATTGGTTTGAATAGGTGCAATAAAAGGCTCAATGCTCACCAGTAATTGCTGGTAGAGGTCCATTTCAATGGCCAATATTTTTTCTTCGGCGCCCAGTATTTTTTCTTCGTATTCTTTGAGCTCCGGGGTAATATACCGCTCGGCATTGGTTAGGGTTTGTTTGCGGATCCAGTCGGAAGGTACTTTATCCTTATGGGCATGAGTTACCTCCAGGTAATAGCCGTAAACGTTGTTATAGGATACTTTCAGCGACGATATACCCGTACGCATTGCTTCCTGATACTGTATTTGCAACAAAAAGTCTTTTCCGCTGCGCGATATTTTTCGCAGCAGGTCCAGTTCCTCATGAATGCCTTCACGAATGGCGCCACCCTTGCTTACCAACACGGGGGCATCTTCAACTATTGTATTAATGATGCGTTCGCGCAGGTCGGTAAGTGGTTGCAATATCTGTATCATTCTGCCCAATGATTCTTCAGAAGTACGGATACATAGTTCGCGTATTTCTTCCATGAATCTCAGGCTGCGGGCCAACTGTAATACTTCACGCGGGTTTGCCTTCTTCAGTGGGATTTTACCGATCAATCTTTCTACATCGCCAATCTGCTTCACAAGGGCAACAAGCGGGTGGGTAAGCTCCTGATTCAGTATAAAATGGCTGACCAGGTTCATTCGCATCTCAATCTTATGCAGGTCGAAAAGCGGGAATATCATCCACCTTTTCATGAGCCTGGCACCCATTGGGGTGTAAGTGTGGTCGATTGCACTGAGCAACGAAGAACCTTGCTCATAGCCGCTGTTCAGCAGTTCAAGGTTGCGTATCGTGAAGCGGTCCATCCACAGGAATTCATCGGCAACAATGCGTTGCAGCGAATTGATGTGTTGCAAATTACCATGTTCTGTATCCTTCAGGTAATGTAACACCACACCGCAGGCAATAATGGCGGCGCGCATATCTTCAACGCCAAACCCTTTTAAGGAAATGGTCTGGAAGTGTTGTAACAATAAATCGTAAGCATACTGGTCGCGGAACACCCATTCGTCCAGGTGAAACGTGTACACCTTTGTATCGAACTGTTCCCTGAATCGTTTTACCTGAGATTTTGAAAGCACGACTTCTGACGGCTGAAAACTCTGCATCAGCTTGTCCATGTACTCAATGTTCCCCTCTGCCGCGTAAAATTCTCCTGTAGTAATATCGAGAAACGCTATACCGCAAAGTGGTTCTGCCAGGTGAAGGGCGGCCAGGAAATTATTGGTTCGGTTTTCCAGTAATTTGTCGCTCGTGGCAACACCGGGTGTGACAAGCTCAGTGACTCCGCGCTTTACGATTCCCTTGGTCAGTTTTGGGTCTTCCAACTGGTCACAAATAGCTACTCTATAGCCAGCCTTCACCAGCTTATGCAGGTAGGTATCAAGCGAATGATGGGGGAACCCGGCAAGTTCTATAAAGGTCGCAGCGCCATTGCCCCGTTTTGTAAGGGTTATACCCAGCACACGCGACGCAATGATGGCATCTTCTCCAAAAGTTTCATAGAAATCGCCAACCCGAAACAGCAAAACAGCATCAGGGTATTTTGCCTTGATCTCGTTGTGTTGTTTCATGAGCGGGGTTTCCGCACTTTTTTCCTTTGCCATTTACGCAAATGTACTCTTTGTAAATGGCTGAATGACTGAATGCCTCTATGGCTGAATTACCAGCGGCAGGGAATGTGGATAAGTATTGAATAATTATTTTCAAATGGCCGGGGCAATGAATGCTTTAAATATTATTCTTGCCCTCGCCCAACCGCCAATAGGAGTATTTCAAAGGAGTTGAAGCAACCTTGCATCGCATTCTTGGCCGCAAACTTTGTCATTCTGAACAAGCAATTGGCCTTTTCTGTGTGTAGCCGCGAAGTGAAGAATCTCGTGCATCGGATAAGTAAAGGCAGGTATGTGCAATTTAACCAGAGAGCAAGAACGGCTTGCGTAGATTCTTCCTTCGTCAGAATGACAAAGCCAGAGAATGGCTATTTGCAGCGCAGTTGTCAATCTAAAAATATTGATATCAACTGATCTCCGATAACCCTCTCAGCATATCCCCAACCCGTTTATCGATAGCCAGCGTAAAAGTATCTGCCGATACCTGTGTCATATCGACCCAGTAAGTGCGTTCATTTGGGACATGGTTAATAATAACTTCTGGTATCAGTGCAGTCACCATGTAGTAGATGCTGATCACCTGCGACTGATCATACGCCGAAACCTGGAAGAAGTCCGTAGTATAAAAATGCCCCAGTACCTCTATGTCAAGGTCCAGCTCCTCCTTCCATTCACGTTTAACGCAATCAATGGTACTCTCGCCGTAATCCAGCCCACCGCCCGGTAATTTAATAATGGTCCTGCCCTTTATGATCTCTTCATTAACGAGTAGTTTGTTGTTTTGTATGCAGATGCCATACACGCGGAGGTTGAAACGGTTGTTCATGGTATATTTCAAAAATACAACTAAAGATTGCTTTTCCAAAAATATCCGGGAAACAGGATCACTGAATTTTTTATAAATTTTAGTGGAGGTAGCCATGCTACCGTTTCACAAACCTCCTAACCTCATTACCCCCATCCCCTTTCAGATTAATAAAATAAAGCCCCGCAGGCAATGTCTGAATATTCAGTTGCGTATTATTGCCGGTAAGTGTTCCGGTTAATAGTGAAGTGCCTAAACTATTGGTGATCGCAAACGATTGGTATTTTTCAACTGCCAGTTTAATATGCAACACGTTATTAGCCGGGTTGGGGTAGAACTCAATTGTATTGATACTGCTAACTGGCTTCACCTCATTTACGACCGGACAGCCAATACCGTTGGTAACCTGGTTGGTCATTACCACAGCATTTACATCAAAGTAAATACCCGCACGGTTATTGACGTTTGTCCCCGTGGCAAGACCCGGTTTGGTATTGATATTAAAGATAACAGCACCATCGCACTTGCCA
>CANCOG010000527.1 GCA_947379685.1 Flavipsychrobacter stenotrophus
TCAATATAATGAAGATTGTAATTATTTACGGCAAAATAGCGGGATTTGAAAGGATACTCATTTTTGTCGAGCCAATTTGGTTGCATGTTTTTTTTCAGCAAAATTGATTTCCTCACGTTAAACCGAAGTTGGTAAAAACCAAGATTTTAGCATTTGACCAAGCAATTGCATGATCTATTTTTGGACGGGGATATCAACCTTGAATTTTGAACTTCTATTTGTATCGGGCGATAAAATATATGCAAACAACCAAGCAAAAGCCAATAAATTGCGTCTTATAAGGCATGAAGCAGCAACTTATCATAAGTATACCCGAACCCTGCGATGCAGGTTGGCAAAACATGACACCTAATAATGATGGGCGATTTTGTAGTAAATGCAGCAAAACGGTTATTGACTTCACTGACTGGAGCGATGAACGGTTATACCTTTTTTTCGAGGGTAATAAAGCCGATGTATGCGGTCGGCTGCATGTGAGTCAGTTGAACAGGGTTATCAATATACCTCCGCAGCCACATAGCCGATTATACAGGATAGCCGTTGCAATGGGACTTACGCTCTTGTTTACGAACTCAATTGATGCACAAACAACGAATAAACCGCCATTAGTCACGCAATCGGCGGCTGATATTAAAACAAAGGACGACCGCTACTACAACCTGCTGGGCTTTGTCACAAACAGCAAGTGGGAGCCGGTTGAAAATGCCCAGGTCATCGTAAAGCAAGGCGGCCTGATTGTCGCAGGTACGAATACGGATTTTGATGGCCATTATAAAATTAGCAATCTGGAACCCGGGCTGTATGACCTTGAGATAAAAAGTGATAGCTTTACCTACTATAAAATGACTGGCATTGTTATAAGTCCTGGTGAGAAAACTGGCGTTAATGCCCGATTATCAAAAAGTACAACCAAAGATCAGATTGTAATTACTTACCAAAAGCCGACTGTAGAGGGAGCCACCATTTCCAGGAATGTGATGCGTTATCCCGAAATAAAACAAAAGCCAACTACACAAACGTTGGACATTGCAGATATTGAAATAGCAAAACGCCAAAAACCGCTAAAAGATGGCCATGGTAACCGCAAGCCTGCACTTGGCTCTGATGTAACACAAATTCCACAGCTTGAGCAAAATATTGACAACTGGGCCAGTGAACATCAGTATAAAGAGCATGATGGTATCGTTATTGACAGCTCCAGGATCAATCATATCCCTCATTGATTTGAAACTGTAACTACCGGTTTCTGCAAGGCACAAATATAGCAAATCGAGATCTTAACGAAATACCAGCATAAGCCCTACCTTGCGTCATACCCTTTAAAAATGAGTGAACCACAGAAAATACCAACATTACAAATAAACAGGCTTACAACTGAAAGATTGATTCTTATTCCATACACCATCCAAATTTGCCAGAATATTATTGATAGTGACTTTAGTGGTTTATCTGAAATGGGGTTAAAGAAGGGCATTGGCTGGCCCGATGAGGATGTGTTGGAAACTTTACCAAGAATAATTGATAATTTATTACAGGTGGTAGCCCCTACTGGATTTGAATCGTGGATGATCATCAAAAACGATACCCTGGAAATTGTTGGTGACGCGGGATTTAAAGGATTTAACTCTGTGGAGTCAGCAGTGGATATTGGCTATGGTATCATAAAAGAAGAAAGACGAAAAGGTTATGCGGAAGAAGCTGTAACCGAACTGATAAGGTGGGCATTTACAAATGAAATGGTAAGAGAAATAACAGCCCGGTGTTTGATTGATAATGCCAGTTCTGTTAACTTGTTGAACAAAATGAATTTTATTGAACAAAAAAGAGACGATGAAATGATCTATTGGTCGTTGATTCGTAGTTAGCCCTGATGTGGTGATTGAAGAAGCATCCCATAAGCATTGATAGCATGCCCTTTTAACGATCACCTGAACAGGCTGTCGTATTTCCCCTCCTAATTGTCATTCACACACCTGCTTGACTTCCTCCTCTTTGATCATCTTTGCATAGTAATAAGAAGTCGATGATCAGGAGATCAGACACAACATACAAAACAGAAATACCTAAAACAAAACAAATAACTAAACAAAAAATTAATTTTATGTCAAACAACCAAGTTTCATTGCACCGGGCCATTAAGGCCTCCCCCGAAAAAGTATTTCGCGCATTTACAGATGCTACAGCGATGGCGTCATGGTTACCGCGCTATGGCTTCCTTTGTACTGTACAAGAGATGGACGTGCAGGTGGGTGGCACCTTTAAAATGTCGTTTCACAATTTTACAACCGGAAGCAGCCAATCATTTGGTGGTGAATGTGTGGAGATTAAACCGAATGAATTTCTGAAATACACTGACAAATTTGATAACCCCGACCTTCCGGGAACAATGACGACTTCCGTTTGGGTTCAAAAAACACTAATAGGTACAGACCTCCGGGTGCTACAGGAAGGAATCCCGTCCATGATACCTACAGAAATGTGTTATCTGGGCTGGCAAGACTCATTAGAAAAACTAATCAAGTTGGTAGAACCCACAATACCCGATGCATAATTTAATGAGGGGCAGTACTTTTATTACAGTCAATCAGGACTTCCATGGATTCATGATCTGCGGGAGTCCTTGTTTTAAAAAAATATGAAGCCAGCTTTTACAATAGCAAAGAGTTCCCTATTGGAAGAAATCCAAAATCGCTTAGGGCAATTCTAAAATATGATAATGGCCCCGGTTTATTTATCAATTAAGCTGATTTACTAAGAAAGTACTCAGTACCGGGTTTCTCGTAGACTCAGCGAACCGCAGCACAATTCCTCAATAAGAATGACAGCTATTTTAGGAAAAGAAATTAAAACAATACATTTTTCCGGCACCCATTTTATATTTGAAAGACGCGAATTGCTGGCAGGAACTTATTTTCTTGCCAAAACAAACTGCCAAAACAATGTTGTCTCCAATACGGCAGTTGTAATTCAATAATGAAAAATGCATGACTTTATTAGGGATAATTTCAGGGACAATAACCCCTCAATAAAGCGCTTCAACTTCTGGCTTATAGACATAAAGTATAGATCAAAAAACCTCGCACTCGTGAGGTTTTTTGATCTATAAGGCACAAATCTCTTAAAGGTTGTTGGAGGGTTTGAGATTAATGAATTAGTATTTGGAAGGAGAAAATGTTTAAGAAAATTAAGCGTGAATTGAACCCTTCGACCTGTGGGCTTTTTAGGTGTCTTGTTAATCGAAATAGATCTAATGTCTGGCCCCACAAAATCACCATAACGTTGTTAGTTTGTTAAATGTGGCATGATAGTTGTTATAGACAAACTAAATTCCCAATTAAAATCTCAGCGTTATGAAACAAATAATATACCTGGCATTCTGTCTTTCTACTTTCTTTACCTTTAGGGCGGCAGCTTATTCGGTAACCTGGTCGCAAGGCCATATTCACGTCACTGTCACAGATAGCATGTACCAAGATTCCGCGTATTGTATCGTCACATCCGCTATTTCATATGCAGTCAATATTGATAGTTCTTATGTAAACGACTCAGTCCAGTTTGTTGACACTGCGTATAACAGGCTTCTTTTTGGCCACGCTTTTGTAAATACTTCAGGAGCCTCGCCTTGGATATTTACTGTTAGAAACACCACATCAGGAGGAGAATATCTTATACCTGCCACAGGCGGGTACTATCATGAGACCGATCCTTTCCTAAAGGTTACAACCCCTCTAGATACATTAAGGTACGTGGCTTATGAAGACAGTTTCTGGTTCGTACCATGCCTTTGGGGCACTGTTTCTGGCCGCGTTTATATTGACAACAATTCAAATTGCGTTTTCGACGCAGGAGATCTAGCCGTAAATTCCACAATGGTGAGCGTAATTGATACACTTTTTGGATCTGTGCCTATAATGACTTGCAATATGCATTTCGGCAGTCCTTATACAGCATTTGTTCAGGTATCCTGGATGACCAATTACTCCGTATCCCTGCCGTCCTGGTTTTCTTTTATTTTTCCTATGT
>CANCOG010000528.1 GCA_947379685.1 Flavipsychrobacter stenotrophus
TCATGTTGGGGTGGCTCAATAAGTATTGTTGTAACTGGGATCAATTCAATTTAGGAATGAATTTCCTTGCCTATATTTTTTTTTATGTTGTTTGTTCTTTCGGCTGTTTCGTTAATGATAGTGAGCATATGAGCCCTTACATCATCACCTAATCCGTCTATTTCATTACTGAGTATCTTTTTGAGATCTGCCAGTTCCGTGCTCGTTTTACCTGCAATGCGGTAAAGTCTCTTTTTTACGTCTTCAGCTTTGTCAGCTATCTCGCTCCTTAGGTCTTCGCCCTTTTCTGGTGCAATAAGCAATCCGGTCACTAAGCCTATCAGGGCGCCTGCAAAAAATTTTGATGTACACATGGTGATTTGTTTTTTGTTTGTGAATATTAATTGTTCTTTAAGGTTCCTTTAAAATCCGTGCCAGCAATTATTTAGATTTTAGAGAACCCATACACTTACTCATTATGTGTGCCAATCCTCTGTTTGATTGCGGTTAAGCCGATGAGACCTTATCGTTTTTGAGGCTTTCAGATATGTGATAAATAATTTAATTGTGATGTAGCCTGGTTGTTGGCGTGCACAAAGCTATCCTGCTGGCCATAAGCCTGATGATTTTTCAGATAGCGCGAGCATTTAAAGGGTTAGGTGCAGCTACGTTAAATAATTAATTTATTTGGTTGTATTTGTAAAGCAATGAAGTAAGGAATTGTTTTGTCCTTTATCTTTGTCAGCTAATTGTCATACAGCCCTCTGGGCGGAATAAAAAAATAGTATATGAAGTTTTTTAAAGTTGGGGTCATGGGAGCAGTGGCTCTGTTTTTTTTCTTTGCATGTACGCACAAGGCAGGTACGGTAGTTACTATTACGAATATTGATTCGACAAATAATCATAACCCTGTAGATAGCAATATCGTTGAGCCTATAGATACTTCAGTTTGTTTTCAGCGCGATGTATTGCCTATTTTCACTAATTACTGTGGTATCTCGGGTTGCCATAATGCTGCATCCAATCAGGAAGGTTATACCCTTGTAAGCTATGCAACTATAGTTGCACGGGGTGTGAAACCCGGGAATGGAGCCGGAAGTAAATTATATACAATTTGTAAAAGCCAGGAGATGCCTCAATACCCGATCTCAAAACTGGATAGCACCCAGCTCAGTTATATCAAGCGCTGGATAGATATGGGGGCGCACAACGATACTAACTGCGTGGCGAATTGCGACACTACAAAATATACCTATGCTACTGGCATAGTGCCGATCTTACATAATTATTGCTACTCTTGCCATGCAACGTCAGCTGCTGGCAGTGCAGGCGGAGGTATTGTACTCGATACTTATACAGGTGTTCTGGCACAGGCACAAAATGGCAAACTAATGGGTGATCTCCAACACTCAACCGGATTTAATGCAATGCCTCTTGGGGGGAACAAGCTCTCTGACTGCAAGATTACACAGGTACGCAAATGGATACAGGCAGGAGCCTTGAATAATTGATTTTTAGTACAACTTATTTTACTTTTACAAAGCGCCCGTATCAAGCGGGTGCTTTTTATTTTTGTTCATGCCTGCCGCGTCACTGAAAGTTAAAGTGAGTCAGTTTGAATAAACGCGTTTGAAATTTTACATTTGTACGGTTACAAAAAAACAGGACATGTTATTTAATTCCTTTGAATTCTTATTGTTTTTCCCCTTAGTAACGATTCTATTTTTTCTTTTGCCGCATAAATTTCGTTGGGCTCACCTGCTTTTTGCCAGCTGTGTGTTCTATATGTACTTTATCCCTATCTACATTGTCATACTTTTCGGAACCATAATTATCGATTACATAGCAGGAATACTTATTGAAAACGCAGAGGGGCGAAAGCGAAAATTGTTTCTTACTATGAGCATTGTTGCCAATGTAGGAGTGCTTGTTGTATTTAAATATTATAATTTCTTTATCGGTAACTTCAATTTCCTGATGTTGGAGTCGCATTCGAATTTTTCGATTCCGTTAATGAGCATTCTATTACCCATCGGTCTTTCGTTTCATACTTTTCAGGCAATGAGTTATACCATTGAGGTATACAGGGGGGCTCAAAAGGCTGAGCGCCACTTCGGTATTTACTCTCTGTATGTAATGTTTTACCCCCAATTGGTTGCCGGCCCTATTGAAAGGCCCCAAAATTTGTTGCACCAGTTTCACGAAAAACATGAATTCAGTTATGAAAATGCCACTTCCGGGCTTAGACAGATGGGGTGGGGGCTATTTAAGAAGGTAGTAATTGGTGATCGGCTTGCCATTTTAATTGATCCATTATTTAACCATCCCGAAGGGAATTCTGGACTGGCGCTGTTTATTGCGAGCATTTTCTTTTCAATCCAGATCTATTGTGATTTTTCAGGTTACTCCGATATCGCGATAGGCTGCGCAAGGGTGATGGGGTTTAACCTTATGGAGAACTTCAATCACCCTTATAACGCAACTTCCATTACAACTTTCTGGCGTAAGTGGCATATTTCATTGTCTACCTGGTTCAAAGATTACTTATATATTCCCCTGGGCGGTAGCAAAGTAGCGGAGTACAGAAGGTATATTAATTTGTTTTTTGTATTCCTGGTGAGTGGTTTTTGGCATGGTGCTAACTGGACCTACATTATTTGGGGGGCTTTGCACGGAATTTTTTCCGTATTTGGATTAATGACGCATAAGTTGAGGTCAAAGTTCAACCAGGCTATCGGCTTGAGTCGTATTCGCTGGCTGGACCGGTTTGTGCAACAACTTATTACATTTTTGCTGGTTACACTTGCCTGGGTATTTTTCAGGGCGCACACTGTGCATGACGCGTTTTACATTTTGGGGAAAATCAGCCACATGGGTTCTGAAGCGGTCAGGGCGTTGCATAACCGTAAGATAATTACGAGGGAGTTATTGTACGGAGTAGACATCAGGGCATTGATCATGGGTTTCCTGTCCATCATCGTTCTGGAATCTATCCACTTCTTAGAAGGTGATAGTCGTATTTATGAAATGATAGGCCGAAAGCCGAAGGTTTTGAGGTGGTCGTTGTACCTGATCTGTTTTGTTCTGATATCCATATTCGGTGTGTTTGGTAGCAGGCAGTTTATTTATTTCCAATTTTAATTGCCATGAAGAAGCTTTTTATAAATATATTTCTGTTTTTGTGCATTATTATACCGCCTTATTATCTGCTCGATCACGTGGTAACAAAGGGTTTACGGAATACTAATTTTGCCAATGGTTGTCTCAATGATATTTATAATTCCCGGGTCAATGCAGATCTGATCATTGTTGGTTCTTCGAGGGCCAAGGTGCATTATAACCCCCTTATTTTGGATAGCATTCTGCACCTTAATAGTTACAACATTGGGCTGAAGGGGCACCGTTTCCAGTTACAATATCCGGTTTTTAATATATACATGGCGCACAACAAGAAACCAAAGTATGTTATACAGAACATTGACCCCAGCTTACTGGAACCGAGGGAGGACTTTTTTGAATACGAGCAGTTTATCCCCTATGCCAATGATTCGATAATTAAGAAATATACTAAGGGAATGAAAGGGGCCTTCACGGTCCCCGAGTTATACATGCCACTCTTTATTTACAATGGTCACACCGATTTTATAGTTAAAGGCATAAAGTCATATTTCCATCGTAGTGTGGGTAAATCTAAAAAGATTGTGATAAAGGGTTTTGAACCCAACAGCGAAATTTGGGATGGGCGTTTCGAAATATTTAAGAAGCAATATCCTAATGGTATCACCATCAAAAACAGTGACACCATTAAGAAGGAATTTGAAGATTACCTCGCGTATTGCAAAAGCAATGACATTAAAGTGATTTTTGTGGTTACCCCGGTTTATTATGAGGAAACCAAAATGGTAAATAACCTTCCTGAGCTGATGGCGCTATTTAACCAATACGCCAAAACCTACAATATACCCATGCTGGATTACAGCAACATCCCATTATGCTTCGATAAAAAGTACTTCTATAATTCACAGCACCTGAATGCAATGGGT
>CANCOG010000529.1 GCA_947379685.1 Flavipsychrobacter stenotrophus
CAGGAAACCCCTTTCCGTATAAACGGAGGATATTAGGAGGGCCTTCGTAAGCGCAGAACATAAAGGTGATTCTGCCGTTTTCCAGGATGTGGGCAGAGGTCTCGTTACCGCTTCCCACGAGGTCCATATAGGCAACCCGGGAATCGGACAGTACACGAAAACTATCAACGCCCTTTGGAGAAAGGTTGACATGACCCGTTGCATCTAATGGCGCAGTGCTCACAAAAAACATGCGCTGGCGCTCAATAAAATCCTTATGCTGCTCTTTAATACTATCGTGAAACATATTCAGTCCCCTTATTTGTTCAACTCACAATTTTAATACCCCTGTAAAACAACTGTTGCTTTTTCCTTGCATACAAGAGTCGACTTGATGCCATTATATACATAGGTAAGCTTCAATTCCTTCACTATTCCCGGCGCCGGGTCGTTACGGTTACCCCCAAATACATCGTTTTCAACTATAAACGATAACCGGTTGTTGACAATTAGCGCTGATAAATAGGGCTCAACATTCAACACTACCGAAAGATCGGCCGGGTTATAGTAGATCGCAGTATCTATCACCAATGGAATGGCCGCCGGGACCGGGCGGTCTTTATCGAGATACGGATAATCAATTACGGTAGCTACTAGCTGAGTAATTTTATTGACTGGCATACTTCAAGTTTTTAATGGTTGACTGGCTGGTAATATAAGAAGAAACGCAAGTTATATAAAAAATTGACTCCCTTAACTGTCTACACAGTGGCTGCCCATATTATGAAATCGCAAACACCTCCATTAAAAAACCCGGAAAGCACGTTTTGTGTTTTCCGGGTCAAAAAATTACTATTAAATCGAACACTGAAGACTATTCTGTTACTTCGGCATCTGGTTCTTTAGGCTGGCTACCTGCCTTGCCTTTTTTCTTCCTGCCCGCCTCGGTCAGGGCTTTGTCAATGATCCACTCCAGCTGCCCGTTAGCACTGCGAAATTCATCAGCTGCCCATTTTTCAATGGCCTTATACACCTCTTCGTCAATCCTTAAGACAAAACTCTTTTTCGCGCTCACGGGTCAAATTATTTCCTGCTTTCTAAAATAGAACTGATTCTTAATTATAAATAGTACCGGTATTCACAATTGGCTGAGCTGCTTTTTCGCCGCAAAGTACAACCATCAGGTTACTTACCATACTTGCCTTTTTGTCTTCATCGAGCTCAACTATCTGCTTCTTGCTCAGTAATTCAAGGGCCATTTCCACCATACCTACCGCACCTTCCACAATCTTGAATCGTGCCGATACTATTGCTGTTGCCTGCTGGCGCTGCAGCATTGCGCCAGCAATTTCCGGTGCATATGCCAGGTGACTGATTCGTGATTCCAAAGCTGTAATACCGGCCTTCATCAGACGTTCATTCAGTTCCTGTTCCAAAAGCTCGTTTACGCGGGTACCTCCTTCGCGCAAAGTAATGTCTGCTTTCTCATCTTCAATGTTGTCGTACGCAAAACTTGTTGCCAGGTTACGAAGTGCAGCTTCGCTCTGGTTTTTCACATACAGTACATAGTCGGCAATTTCGTAGCTGGCCTTGTAAGTGTCAGTCACTTGCCAAACTACTACCGCGGCAATTTCAATGGGGTTACCCATTTTGTCGTTAACCTTAAGTGTAGGTATAGCCAGATTTTGTGCACGCTGCGAAAGTTTATTTGCAGTGTAAAAAGGATTCACAAAAAACAGGCCATTGTCTACTACAGTACCCGCGTACTTACCAAACAGGTTGAGTATCCGGGCCTGATTGGGTTGAATGATCAGTAGCCCCTTCCAAATCATGAGGCATGATATGATGCAAATCGCGGACACTATTCCCAATAAGGGGTTAGCTGTAGTGCCGATTAGAATCAGGCAGCCCACGCCTGCCAGGAACAAAATAACTGAAAGTGCTAATGCTGCGTAACCATTGGTTGGTTTGATGATCTTTTCCATAAATTTCGTTTTGATATCGTTTTGATATCACAAAGATATGACGCAGTTTGAAAATGAAAAATTTTATTTTCCACTTTAACAAATCAGAAATTTTTAGCCTTAGGGTCGATGATAAAATAAAGTACACCATCTGGCTGCTTGAAACAATTGTCCTGCTTATTTTTTATCTTTGGTCATTAAAGTAATTGCACTAGCACAGATAGAATTATGAAATCACCGTCAAAAGGAAGTCCCGCCATCACTAGTGTTGTGCTCATGCTGGTTGGGCTTTTCCTGTCCGCGTCAGCTATTTACGATGTGCTGAATCCAGAAGAGGAAACAGTATTCAGCGATGGTAGGATAACTGAAACTTCCTCGTTTATGCTTATTCTCGGGCCAGTCTTACTTATTGCCGGAGCCCTGGGAATGTGGAAAAACTACCAGAACAATAACAATATGCGGAGGAGGTATTGACTTAGGCCCTTATGTATGCCTGCAATAATTAATTGCTTCTTTATCTCTTTTCCCGAAGAACCTTGAAATTACCAAGCCGAGGATTCTTACTAATACTACCTACTCTTTTAAAATAGCTTTGCTCAATTGGTCGGGATACCCAAAACGTTTTCCACCAATTTTAACGTTCATATACGGTAGCTTATTAAAAGATGTGCGGCGTATATATTACCTTTGGCTGCGGTCTATTATTGCCGTTTAAATACAATGAAGAAAAACATTGCTTTGCTTGCGGGAGGCTATTCGGGTGAATATGTTATCTCTATCCAAACTGCCGCTACGATAGAAAAAAGCCTGAACAAGGATTTATACAATATTTACAAGATAATTATCACTAAAGAAGAATGGTATTTCGATCAGGATGGCACTAAGGTCCATGTTGATAAGAATGACTTCACGCTTACGCTGAATGGTGAGAAAGTAAAATTTGACTGTGTATTTATAGCTATGCATGGCTCACCGGGAGAAGACGGGCGCATACAGGGATACCTGGATATGATGCAGATCCCCTACACTACCTGCAATGCCATTGTATCTGCACTTACCTTCAACAAAAGCTATTGCAATAAAGTTGTAAAAGACTTTAACGTGGTGAGCATTGCCAATTCGGTTCATTTGATAAAGGGCGAGCCCTATAGTATGGGTGCTATACTCGACCAGCTGAAACTACCTGTATTCGTTAAGCCTAATGAAAGCGGGAGCAGCCTGGGCGTAAGTAAGGTGAAGCATGTGGAAGAATTATTTCCGGCCATTGAAAAAGCATTCCGCGAAGACAACCAGGTACTGATAGAAGAATTTATTGAAGGCCGCGAACTGACCATTGGTGTTTATAAAGTGAAAGGCGTTGTTCATGCCCTGCCGGCTACGGAAATAGTGAGCAAGAATGAGTTTTTCGACTATGAAGCCAAGTACACACCAGGCGTTACCAACGAAATAACCCCTGCAGAAATAGATGCCCACCTTAAGGAGCAACTGGAACATAAAGCTATGTACATTTACCGCCACCTGAATTGCCGCGGTATTGTACGCATGGACTTTATCTTACAGAAGAGCTCTGGAAAACTGTTCTTCCTGGAGGTGAATACCATGCCGGGGCAAAGTGAAAACAGCATTGTTCCACAGCAGGTAAGGGTGACCGGCAAAACACTGACAGAATTCTACGGCGAGTTGCTTGAAGACTGCCTGAAAATTCATTCCGCTTAATTTTCTTACTTTTATACGGATTTATCCCCCTTATGCAGGAAAACGTAAAAAAATCTTTCTGGTTCCATTTGATGATGGTGGTGTTCACATTCAGTGTCATTTATATCCTTTTCTTCCTGGAATTGGGTTGTTTTACCCATCATGGAGAGACAGTAAAACTGCCTAATCTTAAGGGTAAATCGATGGATTCTGCGATTACTTTACTGCATGAAATGCACTTTGACGTACAGATAGATTCTACATTCGAACCTTCTTCCAGGCCACTTTCTGTCCTGAAGCAAGTACCCGATACCGGCTCAATTGTAAAGACCGGGCGCATTGTAATGCTTACCGTAAATAGTGTTACGCCCCTGCGTGTGCC
>CANCOG010000530.1 GCA_947379685.1 Flavipsychrobacter stenotrophus
GGTTTATGAAGTCAGGATGCAGCGCCATTCCCAACATACCAGCTTCCTTGGCGACTACAGTATTCGGTTCGTGGTACAAAGTATAGAGTCTGTTACCTGCTGTGTCCATCCGGCAGATATACCCGTTTTTTTGTGTGAACCAGATATGGTCATCGGGACCGTAAATAATTTCCCAGGGTATGAACAGGGAGTCTTTGATCACCTTTGTTTTGAAGGAAATGGTGGGAGAGGCAGACGTTACCTGGCCCATTGTCCGGCTAACCGGGAAACACAATAATATAACAAGGTTGGCGAATAGGATTACTTTCATTTAGATGGCAGTGTCTACTGTTAACGCTTTCCCATCAAAAAAAGTATGTGAAATAAAAATAGCCTGTGTTCAGATTGTAAAGGCATTTGTGGTTCGATACACCAGAGTGGATAGACATCTAGCCCGATTTTCCTGGACACAAAACTTTATCAATAATCAGTTCCCTTATAAAATACTTTAAAAATGCCCTGTCCTATCTGGTAGGTAATTACGTCATAATTCAGCTGCCAGTTAGTGAGGTCGGCGTTAGTGACATCATATACTTCTCCTTCAGAAAACAACCTAAGGGTATTACTGGTATTGACGTATGCCAAGGAATTGTATTGGATCATGAGGCCGGTAGCCGGGTAGTAGTTTTCCATATCGGTAATGTCTCCTTTATAAAAAACCCTCAGGCCACCATTTGGGTCGCGGAATGCTACAATGTTGTCGCTTACCTGGAAGGTTGGGTTAAAGAAGCCCAGAGTACGTACGCTGTCGTCATAGAATATTTTGAAATAACCATCGCTGGTTACAAATGCAACTACATTGTCGCCCACATGGTAAGTGGATGGGGGAAAATTGTCTATCGGAAAGGTTTTGCCATTATGAAATATTTTGAACTTGCGGTCTACATCAACATATGCAACCGTGTTCCTACCTGCATCGAAGCTGGAAACAGGGTAGTCTTCCTGGGCGATTTTCATGCCGTGGAAGAATATGCGGAACTGGTTGGCAAAGTTATTGTAGGCAATTATGTTGTCAGATACATTAATTGACGCAAGCGTGCTGTCGGGGATAAAAGATTCAACGCCGGTGACCTGCCCGTTATAATACACTCTGTATTCACTCTTTAAGCCATCGAGAAAGAGGATAAGACTATCGGAAACAAAGTATTGGTCACATATGCCAGTCAGGTTTTTGGAGACACCTTTATCGAAAACGAAAAGTGATTTTTGATTCAGGTAAGCAACAAGATTATCGGTGGCAACAAAAGCATTAGTAAATCCAGCGTTTATCTGCCTGACACTGCCACCATAAAATATTTTAAAGGTGCGTGAATTGTCGAGAAAAGGAATCGCGGTTCTGCCTATTTTAATACTTGTCGGTAACAGGAAATCTATTTTATGGATCATCCCCCTGTCCCAAACCATCAACTCATTTTGCAGGTTCACAAACGATGCCAGCGGCTGGGCGGCCACCCTTGTCGTTAATGTTATCAGCAAAAGCATGCAAAGCAATATCCGTTGCATTATGATCTCTTTTTTGGTGAATGTACTAAAAAAACCAAATAAAAAAGCCAGCCTGAGAACAGGCCAGCCCCTATAAACCCTATCACTATGAAAACTATTGCGAAGCTAAATATTATTGAATTAATCGCAAAACTTTTTTGAGAGAAATGAATAAAAAATTTTGGGCAAAAAAAAGCCAGCCTGAGAACAGGCCAGCCCCTATAAACCCTATCACCATGAAAACTTCTTATATGCTGAGATGCAAAAGTTTTTATTGATTTAACATTGCAAAGGTATACCAACTTTTTAAGTCGTACAACATAATTTTTTTATTTTTTTTTACAAGCATTGTTATTTCAAATATACAACTCTCAAATGGTACTTAAAACAACATTTTTTTTAACTTTTGGCTAAAATTGAGAAAAATGGCACACGAAATATAAGGTCATTTTTTGCCTGGCTCGTTTTATGTAAAACATCCATCATGTTTAATAAAAAATTAGACGTACATACATACACCTTATGTTAGGGAGGTAATTTGGTGGGAAACCCCTAATTAGCGGGATATTAAAAAAGCCGTTTGCCGGTGATTTCCGGTAAACGGCTTTTTTAATATTTCCCATTTAATTAAAATCTGGGATATTCCCGAAATATTACACGCTCAAATGAACTGGCCCGAACCCTTGCAGTGAGCTTTTTTTGAAATAGCCCAATCTGCGGCAATGAAAAGCCAACTGATGCAAGAAGTAAGTGACTTTAACTTAGTACTAAACTCCCTTACCTTTTTTCTTTGGAGAGAAAATTGCCAGCATTCTGCGGCCTTCCATTTTGGGCATTGATTCAAGCCCGCCATGCTCTGCCAATCGTTCAGCAAACTTGAGCAGCAACAGCTCTCCACGCTCCTGGAACATGATAGCACGGCCCTTAAACTGAACATAACATTTTACCTTATTGCCGTCCTGCAGGAATTTTTCTGCATGTTTTGCCTTAAAGTCAAAGTCATGATCATCGGTATTAGGAGTAAAACGTATCTCCTTTACTTCGCTCTGCTTGGCTTTTGCTTTTTGCTCCTTGTCCTTTTTCTTCTTTTCGTAAAGGAACTTTTTATAGTCAATAAGCTTGCAGACCGGAGGAACGGCATTAGGAGAGATCTCTACCAGATCAACTTCCTGCGCTATTGCCATCTTGAGGGCATCAGCGACAGGATATATTCCCGGTTCAATATCATCACCTATTACGCGCACCATTGGCGCGGTGATCTCATTATTTAAACGATGCTCATTCTGTGGTACCCTGGGCCTGAAAAATGGTTTACCTTTTGGTCTTTTCTGCATTAATGGTCTTTAAAATTTTATGGCAAAAATAAAATATTTGTCGGTTAAATACACTTCTTTTTTTTATTATTTTTTTCAGGCGATCGCAGCACGTGTTTTACCCTTGATCTGTTCCTTTACAATTGACTGAATTTCAGCAGCAAAAGCCTCTATCGTAACCGCACCTTTATCTCCCTCTCCATGTACCCGTACTGAAACCATGCCATCATTCATTTCCTTTTCGCCTACAATAAGCATGTATGGGATCTTGCTGATTTCCGTGTCGCGTATTTTGCGACCAATCTTCTCGCTCCTGTCATCAATTTCAGCTCTTACATCCGACTGTTTGAGTACATCGATAACGTGCTGAGCATATTCATTGTATTTATCGCTGATAGGCAACACCTTCACTTGCAATGGGGCAAGCCACAATGGGAAGTTACCCGCACAGTTTTCAATCAACACCGCAATAAAACGCTCCATTGACCCGAACGGTGCACGGTGAATCATTACCGGTCGCTTGCGGGTATTGTCACTGTCAACATATTCCAGTTCAAATCTTTCGGGCAGGTTGTAATCTACCTGAATGGTACCCAGCTGCCATTTACGGCCGAGCGCATCGCGCACCATGAAGTCCAGTTTTGGTCCGTAGAACGCGGCTTCACCATATTCTATAACGGTCTTTAATCCCTTTTCATTCGCAGCTGTTATAATTGCTTGTTCAGCGATTTCCCAGTTTTCTTCGGTGCCAATATACTTGGTACGGTCTTCCTGGTCACGCAACGATACCTGAGCAGTGTATTCTGAGAATCCAAGCGATTCAAACACATACAACACAAGATCAATTACTTTTTTGAACTCTGTAAGCACCTGGTCTGGCTTACAGAAAAGATGCGCGTCATCCTGAGTAAATCCGCGTACGCGGGTAAGCCCGTGCAGCTCGCCGGATTGTTCGTAACGGTATACGGTACCAAATTCTGCCAAACGAAGCGGCAGGTCTTTGTAGGACCGTGGTGATGATTTATATATTTCGCAGTGGTGCGGGCAGTTCATGGGTTTCAGCATGAACTCTTCTCCTTCCTGAGGGGTGGTTATTGGCCTGAAACTATCCTTACCATACTTTTCCCAGTGGCCTGAAGTTACGTATAACTGCTTGCTGCCAATATGGGGAGTGATAACCGG
>CANCOG010000531.1 GCA_947379685.1 Flavipsychrobacter stenotrophus
TTGTAAAATCCAAACTATTTCTGATAATTTTTGAGGGGGTGTTGTCTCGGAAGCGGGACGCTTCCTGGTAATTGGATCAAGCGGGACGCTTGGACCAGTTGGCCAATTTGAGATTGGGCGTTGCTTCAGTTTGTTTCGGAAGCAAATGCTTCCTGAATTGTGGGTCGAAGTAAATACTTCGACCAGTGGATAATTTTTGAGGGGGTGGTAGGGGGGGTCGGAAGCGGGACGCTTCCATGTAATTGGAGTTGCGTGGGTGGTTTATGTTTCGGAAGCAAAGCCCGCCTGGCGGACGGAAATGTTTCCTGAATTGTGGGACGAAGTAAATACTTCGACCAGTGGCTATTTGGACCAAGCGAGGATGCTTGGACCAGTTGCGTTTTGCGTTCAAAGGTTAGTCTTCATTGTCCTGGGCTATTTCTATGACGTTGCGGATGTTGTAGTCGAGGTCGTGAACTGCGTTGGCCATGAGTGGCCAGATCTCGTTGACGAATTCTTCCTGGCTAATGTCGTCCATTACGCCCATAATACCTGTTATGCGTGTTAGTGGTTCCCTTATCTGGTGGGCGTTGTACTGGATGAGGTCTCTGAGTTTTTTGTTTGAAGTGGCGAGGCGGGCATTTGATTCGGCCAGCTCGCGGGTGCGGGTGGCAATTACCTGTTCCTGCTCATTTACCAGTTTGCGGATCACTTCATTATCCCTTCTTTTTTGCCTGAATGCATAGATAGCAATACCCGCAATAATGAGTAGTAGGCCTACGCCGGCCAAAGAAGCCATAGTTGCGTTCTTTTCCCGTTTCAGCCGCTCTTGTGCGACAGCATCTTTTCTTGATTGCTCTGCTTTCACCTCTGCTTCCTTTTTCTCGTATTCGAATTTCATTTTCAGCTCCATGAGCTTTTTTTCGCTTTCGGAGTTATACATGCTGTCGCGGGCAGCTACAAATTCCATGTAGTATTTTTTCGATTCTTTGTAGTTATTGAGGTGTTCGTAGATCTCAGAAAGGACTGTGCAGTTATCCTTGATCATTTTTATAGACGAAGACTGGTGGGCGAACTGGTAACTTTTAAGGCAGTACTTTTCGGCTTCTTTGTACTTTCCCATAAGGTTGTACAGATGGCCCAATGAATTGAAAGACGATGCCTGGGCTGTAGGGTCTTCCATTTCGATCCTTATTCTCAATGCCTCACGATACTCCAACTCCGCCTGCCTGTAATTTTTATTGTGTTGGTAAATGTCGCCGATATTGTCCGTAGCGTTTGCCAGGAACTGAAGGTCGCCACCGTTACGCAGTGTATCGCGGGACTGCTGGTAGTAGTTCAAGGCTTGATCATAGTTCTTCTGGTTGAAGTATACTAGCCCGATATTGTTCAGGCATCCGCCGGTTCCATTCCTGTCTTTCTGTTGTTTTCTTATAGCGAGCGCCGCGAAATAGTTTTTCAGGGCTTCGTCGAAATTGTTTTTGATATTGTATATGTTGCCAATGTTGTTGTACATACGACCAATGCCGACGCTGTCTTTCAGATCAGTATAGATTTTCATTGCTTCGTGGTAGTTTTTCAGCGCCTCCGTGAAATCTCCCTTTATTTTAAGGCCAATCCCCATGGTATTGAGCGCCAGTGCTTTTCCCCGTATGTTATTGATATTTGTTGCGAGGGTAAGGGCCTTGCCAGCATACAACATGGTGGAGTCGGCACTCATATTCATAAATAGTTTAGCCAGCTCGTTGAGTGTCTTCAACCTTGTAGTGTCGTCTTTAAAGGTAGGAAAGACCTTCTTGAGCGAATCAATTCTTGCCTGTCCTTTCTTCTGCGCGAACGCCGGCAAGGAAGCAGTGATGAGTATGAGGAAAAATAAAATCAACTTCTTCATTTGCGGGGGTATTGGGCGAACCACAAAATAAAACAATTGCGCAATATTTAAGTTGTTAGACATTTTGCGAGGTAATTTTGAGTATGGATAGTTAGCCCACGCCTAACGGTTTGGCTGGCGCAAGTGAGAGTGGCAGCAAGATGTTTTAGGTTAAATGGGCCTAACCAGTTTTTTCCAAAGGCATGCATTCGGATAATTTTTTGGGCCATAATGTAGCAATTGCCCCGTTAGGGCAATGTCAATTACTTAAGAGTTTTGCAATTGTCAGGACAATCGTTCAACTCCTTCGGAGTTGGTGTTTTGTGTTTGCCTACCGCCGGTTTCACCGGCGGCTATTTTTGTTGAAGCCCTCCAGGCTTCCTAATGTAATGACATTGCACGTTAGGGGTTACCCTTTGCGTCTTTTGGAGGGCAGCCCCGATGGGGCATTGTGCGTTATATATATGTTTTCTATCCGAATGGATGCCTTTGGCACAAACCGGTAGCACCTAAAGGCGCATTCCAGATAGACCGTGCAGCCAAAAGTGATGTGGGTACACGGTAGGTTAAAAGGGGCGGGACAGGTTCGCGGTCGTTTGGGTGTCATTGTGTGGAAATTAGTACGGCAGAATAATCTCTTAACGCATGGCACGAAACTATGCCGTTAGCCGGGTAGCGATTAGTTTTGCGGGTAGTCAATTCACAAGCTGAAAAATATACTTCATGAGGAAATTACTGATTGGTATTGCTATTGTTTTGTGTACTGTTTCGCTTGCGTTTGTTCTGTTGCGCGTATCGGGGATGCTGGATTATCTTAGCTGCCCTACGGGTGCCAATGAACCTAATCTAAAAATGGGATCGCATGTGTTTGCCACCAATCTGAAAAAGCCTTCGATCAACGATTTTATTTGCTTTACCGCTTTCGATTCTATGACGAACCAAAACCAGTTGATAACATTCCGGTTGTGTGCCATGGGCGGGGATAGGGTGGAGATAAAGGACGGTAAGTTGCTGGTGAACGGAGCAAACGCAGATAAGGACACCCGGCTATATGGTGCATACCTGGTGCCGAAGGCAGATATGGAAAAGATAAAGACCCTGAACAAGAGTATTTATGATAATGCCGTCGATGTGTTTGGCAATGCCACCATATGCATTTTTGCCAGTGAAGATTTTATTACCAATAACCACATTGCCGGCAGCCCTATGATCTTTCCGGTAGGTTATGCTGATGAGACCATTGCTGCGCAATGGGGTAAGGATTGGAACCAGGATCAGTTTGGGGCAGTCGTAGTACCCCAGGATTGTTATTTTGTGATGGGCGATAACCGCCACAATGCAATGGACTCGCGGTACAGAGGGTTTATTCCAGTGAAAAATTACAAGAGTACGGTATTGAGGTAGTTTAGTCTGAATTATGATGGATAGGATTTCAAGAATTTAGGATACTTTCTGTGTATCATTTCTGGTTAATGCTATTGTTTTGGAATTTTTAGTTTGATGTGTTGGTTGCATGCGTGTTCTGGTCATTCTTAATCACTATTTCAAAGCATAAGTAATCTCTTAGTGTATAGTTTGCGCCGTCTTTTTGGACCGTTGGGCAAAAAGTGACCCTATCACCCGGTTTAATTATTCGCAGATTCATAATGTCGTATATATTGTTGGTAATTTTATTTCCTTTTGTTTCCCAGTATTGGTAGTCGGTCCCTTTCCTTGCCACACCGATTGTATAGCCGACGACTTTGTAATTGCTAAAACGCAACACCCTTAAGCCAAGGAGCAAATTATCCCAAAACTCCTGACGGGTAGCTGTGTCGCCATAGATATAGCCTAGCCGGATGATAAGTTTTGTAACAGTGTCTTCGGGACGTATCGCTCTTTTTGCACGGAGGGTATCTCCATGAATGATGGTATCGTGACTGGTTGTGAAGTTTGGGCAACCGCGCTTAAACTTCCATTCAGATTGTGCTGAAACCAAGGTGGGAACCAGGAAAAGTGAACAATATAAAAGAAGTTTTATAGCTATCCGGATATTGAGCACCATAATCGTGTTCCTTTTGGAATATTGAACGGCTGAATGAAATTAATATTATGTTGTCGTTTAAAAAACAAAAAAGAGTGAGCTGTATATAGGGCAATGCCATTTTGATTTTTGCAATTGCCCAGA
>CANCOG010000532.1 GCA_947379685.1 Flavipsychrobacter stenotrophus
GTAGCGGCTGTCAATCACAACCGTACCCGCAGCGAGGTCACCTATCCGCTGGTTTTTAGCTGAAATCAGCATAACGATGGTATCAGGAATATAAAGCACCATAAACCCAATAATGGTCCAGGGGTTTTGAATGAGGTATCGAGGCATAATGTAGATGACCATGTTTCCAATACATAGCAACCACCTGATCACATATTGCCCCCACGATGGTTCGTTGCCTTCCCGGTCCATAACTTTTATACCCAAAACCTTCTTGCCAATGGTTTGCCCGTTGAGAAAAATCTCACAAGACAGTTGGTAGATCATCACCGGGAGCGTTAGAACGAACAGCCCCGCCAGGGTACCGACTCCTGTTTCCAATTGCAACAGCGGGTAAATAACTACCATCATCAGATAGTAATAAGCACAAATGACCATGATATCAACCAACCATGCCAGCATCCTCTTAGAGAAGTCCGCTACCTTAAATTCAAGGTCAATATTGAATGGGGTTACTATGGTAATTATAGCCATGGTGTATTTTTTTCTACCCTAACGAGGGTTACAGGTAGCAGCAAAGCCTATCCGGTGCTTACAAAGATAATAGTTTGAGACAAACACTAAACTGATGCGACCGACGAAAAACGACAAAATGGTGATACTATTGAGATAGATTGATAACCAGCGGGGTAAGTATAATGTCCGGTTGTACCATCCGGAAACAGCCGTAGTCATTCCTATTCTATACGTTAAAATATTAAGGTTATGCTAAGGTAACACCAATTGTGCGTAAATACCTCTATCTTTGCAACTTCATATTTATAAAGTTCTTTATTAATGACTTCTTTTTCTAGCTTCCCGATGCGGGAAGAACTATTACAGGCAGTGTCCGACCTGGGATTTGACACACCAACACCAATTCAGCAAAAAGTAATACCTACGCTTCTAACAAACCCTAAAGATATTATCGGGTTGGCACAGACAGGCACGGGTAAAACTGCCGCCTATGGCTTGCCTCTGTTGCACCATACCGACCTTTCGGTTAAGAGTGTGCAATGTCTCGTATTGAGCCCAACCCGTGAGTTATGTATGCAAATACAAACAGAACTCACCAAGTACGGTGACCACATGCGTGGTTTGCGCATTGCTGCCGTATACGGCGGTGTGCCAATTACCGGGCAGATCCGCGATGTAAGGGCAAACCCACAAGTAGTTGTGGCCACCCCGGGCAGGCTTATCGACTTGCTGGAGCGTAAAGCAATTTCTCTGGAAAGCCTCAAGTATGTGATACTTGATGAGGCTGACGAAATGCTGAACATGGGCTTCCGTGAGGACATTGAGCTGATTCTGAAAAACACACCAGCTGAAAAAACTACATGGTTATTTTCTGCTACCATGAGTAATGAAGTGCGTGGTATCGCCAAGCGTTTCATGAAACAGTGGGAAGAGTTTTCAGTGGCACAGGCTAACGTTACCAACGAAAATATTGACCATCAGTACTTCGTTGCTAACCACCACAACCGTTTCGAAACACTGCGTCGTTTACTCGATTTCGCACCGGGTATCTATGGTATCATCTTTACACGTACCAAGCAGGATGCGCAGGAAGTTTCTGAGAAACTCATGAAAATGGGTTACCATGTAAGCCCGTTACACGGCGATATGGACCAGAAGATGCGTAGCAAGGTAATGGAGCGCTTCAAAAGCAAACAATTACAGGCTATTGTAGCTACCGATGTAGCTGCAAGGGGTATTGACGTAAATGATATCACACACGTTATCAACTACGAATTACCTGATGACCCTGAGGTTTATACGCACCGTAGTGGTCGTACTGCACGTGCCGGAAAGTCTGGTATTTGTATGTCTATTGTGTCTCCAAAACAGATCTCTAACATCCGCCAGATCGAAAAACTGGTAAAACAGAAATTCCACAAGAGCGATATTCCTGATGGTGCTGAGGTTATCCGTAAACGTCTGTTCTTCTATATGGAGCAGATTGCCAAGGCTGAACCAAAAGACGATTTTGCTAAATTGTACTATGACAGCATGCAGGAACAATTTGCCGATCTCGACAAAGATGACCTGATCCGTAAACTGATTTGGCTGCAACTGAAAGATACTATTGATGCCTACCAGGATTCTGAAGACCTGAATGCCGGTTTCGAGCGCAAGGGTGGCTCAAGCGGTAACGCTGGCAGCAGGTTTACCCGCTTGTTCATCAACATTGGTGAAAAGGACGGACTGAATGCAGCGCGCCTGTTACAGTTCATTACTGAGTCAACCGACGTTGAACCAAACATGATCGATCGTATTACCGTTCGTGACCTGAGTAGTTTCTTTAACGTACCTACTGAGGCGGCTGACTTTATAAGGGAGCAACTTACTTCTAAGAAGTACAAGAACCGTAAGGTTCGTCTGGAAGAAGCAGAACAAACCCGCCCGGGCGGTGGTAGCGGTGGCGGTGAGTCCCGCGGCCATTCAAAGCCATATGGCGACCGTGCCCGTTTCTCTGGCGACGTTCGTTCATTCGGCAGCAAATCCGGCAGCGGCGGCGGAAGCAGCAGTGGTGGCGGACGTGGTGGAAGAGGACGTTACTAGTCTCTAATATTCAAAACTCAAATAATTTATGTAAAGCCTGTATCGAAAGATGCGGGCTTTTTTGTGTTCAATTTAAACAATACAGAATAGCCATTGCAGTTAAAATCAAAATAATTGACAAGTAAAACAGAACAACATAGGCAAAATATATCTTCTTGCAATAGGCAAGCTCTGCTAACGTTAGTTTGGAGTTAGTTTGCTTTACGGCATCGTTTAGAATACGAAAAGAAACACGTCGTTTGGAGCTGAATACTCCCTCTTGGTAAAGTTTAAAATACAGCATACCACTGTATAAATTCAGAATCATCGCCAGGAAGAATAAAGTAGCCGATGTTATTATCAGGAATTGCATAACATTTTATTTTGGCGAAACTTGATCCATTAGCAAATCTTGCACGTTTGTCGGGCATCGGTATCAAATAATACTATTCCCTGTTCAGCCATGCCTCTTTTCTAACTGTAGTTGCATCAATATCAACCCTTGACTCCCAAATGCCGGCAATGGCAGTCCATGCCTCCGCCGTCCTGGCAGGGTCATAATTTATTTGTTCCAGCATGGCCTTTTTCCGGTCAGTGATGCTTTTTTTCGTTGACATATGAGTATTTTTCATGGTTTATTTTGGAGCTCTATTCCCTACGTCTGTATTTCAAAATCCCAAAAGGAGTGAACTTTCCTATTTCAAATTTACGAAATAATTGAATAATATGGAACGATAACGAAATAAAGTACACTACCTCTCTCGTTCCTTTCGATCCTGCCGCGGCAGGCAGGTTATGCTCTATTGAAATACCGTTAGCCATCAACCTTTTAAGGAAGTGTGGAGTAATTTAGATTTTTTCACGTAGAAGACTCCTAACTTTGTACGTAAATAAACAAAAATGGATGCCAAGCTAACATTGTCGCTGAACGAAGAAATTATTCATCAGGGCAAGGCTTTTGCAAAAAGGAATCATACTTCACTTTCCCAACTGGTGGAAAACTTCCTGGCGGGCCTAACCTTAAATGAACAAGAAAGTAAATCTCCGGAAATCTCACCGCTTGTAAAAAGTCTGTCCGGCGTACTTACGTTACCCGATGATTTTAACCATAATGAAGAAAGGATAAAATATCTCGAAGAAAAATATAAATGACGCCACGGCTATTCATTGATGCCGACATCACTTTCGACCTGCTTTTAATGCGCCAGCCATTTTATCAGAACGCAGCGCAACTATTTACTTTGGCCGACCAAAGGTTAGTAGACTTGTATTTTTCTGCGCTGTCATATAGCAATCTAAATTACTTGCTCATAAAACAACATGGAAAAGCTGAAAGCAAGGTGATTCTCAGCCGCCTCAAATTACTTGTAAAAGTCCTTTCGGATGATGACAAGATAATCAGCCATGCGTTAACCTCTCCATTCACAGATTTTGAAG
>CANCOG010000533.1 GCA_947379685.1 Flavipsychrobacter stenotrophus
TGCCCGCAAGTAAGGCTATGTTGCCGAAAGTATCAATCTTATATAATTTTGTCGATCCGCTAGCATCTTTGGCCCTATTGAGCATTAGTAGTTTCCCGTCTCGGTCTATTGCCATCTCACCTCCCCCCTTTAGTTTGATCGAAGTATCATTAACTATAACCTGGCTCAATATGCCTGCGCTATTTATTTTACACGGGCGGAAAAATTCACTCATAAAGTATAGGTTTCCATGTCCATCAGTCGCAACATCAGTTGGTCGTTCTATTTTTGCCGCTGTTGCCAGCCCATCCCTGCAAACTACAGGATCAAGTTCATTTCCTCCGGCTATTGTTGTAATGATACCATCGTTACTTATTTTTCTAATGCGGTTATTATACTCGTCCGCAATGTAAATATTGCCTGCCTTATCAATTGCCAGTCCCATTGGAAACCTAAGCATTGCGCTGGTGGCGGGTATATTATCGCCGTTGTAACCGAATGTATCGGTACCAGCAATACGAGTTATGATTCCGGAAGGTGTGATCTTTAGTATAGCGTTTAAACTACCATCAGCAAAAATTAGGTTGCCGGCTGCATCAAAAGCCATACCAGCGGGGTATTCCAGCGAAGTTGCTGTGGCCTGGCCTCCCATTCCTTTAACTTTGGACGACTGCATTTCATTTCCGGCAATGGTGCTTATTCTTCCCTTTTCGTCTATCTTTCTTATTCGCCCTTTGTACTCGCTTATATACAAGCAGCCATTGTGCATGAGCACATAGGAGGGATGAATGTAGGCAGCAGTGGCAGGGCCTCCATCACCAATCCCGCCACCTACAGCTGTAGTGATTGTTTGTGCATGGAGTTGACATATTGTTGTAATAATAATGCAGAGCAGCACGAGTATTTTTTTATTCATAAGAAAAGGAGTTAAAATTGTCAAAAGACAAAGTGGTATATTGTATAGACGTATAAATGTAGTATTATCTTGGGTTTGGGTGGGGGGATTTTTTGGAGCTTGGATAGTTGAAGGAGGAGGTTTTGCCCATGCACATGTGCCTGACTGACGATACTGTTGAATTGGCTGATGCAGTCCCCTTAAAGCTATACGGCTAGTGAGTGAACAATTGCAGCAAGTAGGAGAAAGTTCAATAAGTCGGCTATTCTTTGATGAATTTGCCCGTAAAGGTTTCATTGACCCTAACGAAATACAAGCCTGGAGCAAGGCCCGAGATATCTGCCTCCACTTTATTGGTGTTGTTGGAAACTGGGTATACCGTCTTCCCAAGGAGGTTAGTAATTAATATAGTTTTGATTTCCTTTGGAGATTCAATTATTAAGGTGTTTAGGGCTGGGTTGGGGTAAAGTGATAATCCCGCAGTTTTTTGAGCCTCCGTAATTTCCGTTGGATGTGGTGGGTGGCATGGAGATAGATTATAGAAATACCTGCCAAGGAAGAAATATTCAACAGTACTGTCGGGGCAAGGTAGTGTGTCAGTCCCGATCACAGTTTGTGCTTTGTACATATCTCCGCCAACATAGAAGTTACCGAATCCATCGTTTTGCATTAAAAAAGCATCGTCACCCCCTGTTGGTAATGAGAAGCTTGATAGGTAATTACCAGAGCTATCATAACGGGCGATAAACAATGGGTCGGAGGAAATTGGTTGAGGATGGAGCGGGCTACCGCCAAAATACATTTTGTAGGAAGAGTCCGCGGCGTAAACCCAGAAAACATAGCCTATAGTTCCTCCAACCCAGGCGGTTTCACAACTGTCAAATGACATTTCAAATCCGATTTCGTCCTTTTCTCCGCCTCCTGATCTTGCCCATCGAACCGAGCCCGATGAATCATATTTGCAAATAAACATATCTTGTCCTCCATTAGAGGTAAGCGTATTGGGTCCAAAGGTCGCATGGTGTACAAAATCGCCAACCAAGTAGAAATTGTTCTTCCAGTCGCTTTTGATTCTCCAGGTTTCTGCGTTCGTATCAATAAGTTTTGCCCAGTCAGCCGTGCCGTTATTTTTCATTTTTGCAACGAATTCTACTGTATATATTGATGTATCCAATGAAAGAACTGAACTTCCAAAATAGAATTTTCTATGGGCGGTATCCAGTATTGAAGAGAATTCGGCAGCGAAATAGATTGTACCATCAGGGGAAACTGTTGCATCACGGAGGTTGAGGTTGCCAAAACCTCCGTCAACGCCGTTCAACGAAGTCGCGACACCTGCTCCATTAAATTTTGCAATACCAATCGAAACGCTGCTATCGGGATAGGTATAGGTCAGACCATCAAACGAATATCCGCCAATTTCCATACAAAAAAGGTACAAACTCCCATGCCTGTCTATACCCAATTTTTGAGAGAACAGCCCAACATTGCGCATCCAGACAGGCGTTCCGGAAGCACTAATTTTAGCCATAAAGCTATTTGAAACTGAAGAAGTTACAGAAAGAGAACCCAGGGTCACAGTTCCAGCATTATATGTTCCCAGTATGTATACATTGTCGCTGTCGTCGGTTACCACATTGAAGATCCGTCCGCTCCATGTATTTCCGGTTACGGACCAAATTAATTGAGCCGCAGAGTCGGTTTTAGTGATGATCAGGTTTATTCCGGTGCCATATAAAAAAGGGATAACGGTACCACATAGAATCATCGAATCTCCGTTAGAAAACCCGCTGGCCATTATAATATTTCCTGAATGGTCGATGCCATGCGCCCCCATTTCATAGACAGCGCCATCGGGTTGATGGCTGGAGATACCCCATTTCCAACCAGTTTGGGAATGGCTTGCAAATGGAATGAGCAGTGCTATCGAAAACAGCAATATGAGGATAGATTTCATACGGGTATTTTTAGCTAAAGCTAAGAAAGTTAATGGATAAATTGGTCAACAGTGGCTTGATTGTTGCTTGGAATTTCTTTAGCTTGTAGTGCTTTTACGGTCTATCAGTGCCTTGTTGCAATACGTGGCCCTTTCAAACTCCCGGATGTTGATGGACAGGATGGACACATCAGGAAGCAGTTCATTTAGCGATTCAATGACACTTTGGGAAAGGTTGGCCTTTTGTTCCGTTGTCCTCCCCTCCATGATGTTGCCGAAAACGTGGAGGAAGTCTTTCTTGTCGGCCCCAAGCATATAATGTTCAAATGGTTGTATCCTTACCTTGATATCATTTTCACCAAACAATCCGGTGGCCTCCGCGGCGTCGTACACCGCCTTCATAATAACTTCCGGTGATCGTTGTGAGAGGATGTCTTTTGAGCAGTCGATGATGAAGTGTGGCATGGGTTGGGAGGATTTTTTGGGAGGAGCAGGTTATAATTGTGCTTTTCTAATAATAGATGTCTCTAATTGCTAAGTGCATGCAATCCACCAAAATTTTGCCTAATCTTTTCGAGTTCTTGGATGGTATTGGTAATGTATGTTTGGTCAGTTAAAAATTCAAAATTTAGTACATTGATCAGAAATTGGTTTTCGGTAAATGAGCCTTTAACCCAAATGCGTCCCTGGTTGTCATAGCGTAGACGTATGTCCAGGTTTTCTTCGGGGTGGTTAGTATACTTAGCCTCTCCTGTCAACTTTTGATTGCGACTTTTAAGGGTCTCCAAAAATTGGAAAAATCCTCCAGTATATGCCCATATGACTGAATCAACCTGAAAGTTTCCGGATTTTATTTCAATGCGCACTTTCGTCTCATAACCATTCCAAGGAGTTGGAGACTCAGGAAATCTGTAAATTTCTATTATGGTCAGTTTTAGGTGGCCAGTTTCTCCTTTAATTGTAAAGCACTCCATCTTACCGGATTAATCATACTAATATCTTGCTTTTTACTACTTCTGCCAATACCACTCATCCGCCTTCGGTTTTGCTTCCTGTTGTTTCCAGTAAGATGAGGTAACGACGTCGCCATCCGGCGTTTTGAGTTCGCGGTTGAAGACGGCATTTATGGGGCTGAAGGTTACGTCTGTCACCCCGACAGTGAACGTATCTGGAGGAGGTGGTGGGG
>CANCOG010000534.1 GCA_947379685.1 Flavipsychrobacter stenotrophus
GAAGGACGCGAAAGGTAAGGACAAGAAAAAACCGTAAAACTGCTACATCTTACGGTTTAAAATAATGTAATCAGGCTGCGTGTAAATGGGTATAGTTACCTTTGCAGAAAACCCATTTACAGCCAAACGGGCACCATTTGTCAGCAGATCAGCGTAGGTAATCACTTGACTACCAACAGGTATGGCAGATTTAGCAGTTTGTTTTGCAGATTTACCCCTGTAATCATGCATCAGAACATTAAATCAAACTAATCTCGCCGCTCACAATTTCCATGTAACTTAGCTGGATAAAATTAAATTTCATGAAAATAATTTACGCTACGTTACTAACTCTGGCAACGCTGCCCAGTTTGGCGCAAACTGCCAAAACACCTCCTGCTGCTAAAATAAGTAAGCAACAGCAAGCGGCCGATAACCAAAGGAAAACCGACGCATTCGAAGCGGCAAAAGGAAAAATGCAGCCGCCTGTCGACAATGGTATGGTTGTAGTTGACAAAGCGCCACATGGCGGTATAGTAGGTAAACAAAAGCCTGAAATGAAAATTACAGCGGCTGACAACAGCGACGTACATGCAATCTTTGAAGGCGACGTTGCTGCCATTACAAAGGAAGATGGAGGTTCAACAGTGCTGCTTCAACATGGAAGTTACATCAGTGCATACGGCAATTTGTCCGCTGTATCTGTTACAAAAGGACAGCATATTAATGCTGGCAACGTTTTAGGTAAAATCACTGGCAGGCGTGGGCAGAAAGCAACCTTGAGACTCGAAATATGGAAAAAAGACGCTAAAAAAGAAAATATTAAGATAGCACCGCAAGAATGGCTGGCTGACCAGAAAAAATAATTGGCACGTAGCCTGCAAAAAAAACGCCATCAATTACTTTCAGGTAATGTGATGGCGTTTCTTATTTAGTTAATGTCTGAATCTACTGTTATGTAAAAGCATCCTTTATTTTATCAAAAAAACTCTTGTCTTCATGGGCCGCTTTTGCCTCCGGACCCGGTTTGAAATTCGGTGAATTTTTGAGTTTCTCCAGCATATCTTTTTCTTCACTGGTAAGCGAGGTCGGAGACCAAACTGTGACTTCCACCAGCTCATCGCCCTTCTCATAACTCTGGAAAGCAGGGAAGCCCTTACCCTTTAGCCTGAATATCTTGCCACTTTGTGTCCCGGCAGGTATCTTTATTTTAGCCTTGCCATCAATGGTTGGCACCTCTACATTTGTACCCAAAACTGCATCGGGGAACGAAACGTGCAACACAAAAACAACATCAAGCTCCCTCCGTTGTAAAAACTCATGTGGTTCTTCTTCTACGAGTATCAGCAAATCTCCTGGAGGGCCGCCACGTTCACCAGAATTTCCGCGCCCGCTCATGCTCAGTTGCATACCATCCTGAACACCACCCGGTATGTCCAGGCTCAGTGTTTCTTCACCATATACCCTGCCTTCACCCTTACAGCCACTGCACTTCTGAGTAATTGATGTGCCTTCACCGTTACAGGTTGGGCAAGTCGTCACGGTCTGCATCTGGCCCAGGAACGTGTTGGTAACGCGCCTTACCTGTCCGCTGCCACCACACCCACCGCAGGTCTGTATAGAACTTTTATCTTTAGCACCACTGCCTGCACACTGGTTGCAGACAATATGTTTCTTTACTTTAATTTTCTTATTGGCCCCATTGGCTATTTCGCCAAAGTCCATTTTTAGCTTTATGCGAAGGTTGGCACCACGTGTACCTTGCCGCTGACCGCCGCCGCCTTGACGACCACCGCCAAAAAAGCTGCCGAACATGTCATCGCCAAACACATCACCAAAATTCTGGAAAATATCTTCCATCCGCATACCGCCCTGGCCACCGAATCCACCGCCCTGACTGGCACCACCTACCCCGGCATGGCCAAATCTGTCGTATTGCGCGCGCTTGTCGGGGTTACTCAGTATATCGTAAGCCTCAGCTGCCTCTTTGAATTTCTCCTCTGCTTCTTTATTACCCGGGTTGCGGTCAGGGTGAAATTGTAATGCAATTTTCCTGTAAGCCTTTTTTATCTCATCAGCCTGCGACCCCTTCGCGACACCTAGTATTTCGTAATAATCTCCTTTTGCCATATTAGCCCCCTTCTGGTTCCCCCGGAAGGGGAAGGAATAATTTATTAGTTAGAAAAACATTTTTCATAGCTAAACATCAATCATTAACTAAGCGCATGTACCAACAATACACTTCAAACATTAACAATTAATAATTAACCATTAACAATTACTTAGTTGCCCACAACCACTTTTGCATACCTTATCAGTTTGTCATTTAGGTAGTAACCTGGCTCCACAACATCAATTACCTTACCCTTCATGGCTTCATTCGGAGCAGGAATTTCAGTTATCGCCTCGTGCAAATCGGCATCGAACTCAGCATTTTGAGCTTCCATTGCCTTCAACCCCTTACTCTGCAGTATTGAGCGCAATTTCCCGAAAACCAACGCCAAACCTTCCTTCATTGCGGTAATGTCAGAAGTAGTTTCCAGTTGCTTTTCGGCACGCCCCATATCGTCAAGCACTACCAGCAACGATTGTACAATTTCCTTTCCTGCCGTCTGGGTAAGTTCAACACGTTCTTTGGCGCTACGTCTGCGGAAATTATCAAACTCAGCAATCAGCCTCAGGTGCTTATCCTTCATCTCATCCAGCTCAGCCTGTAACTTCTCCATACCCTCGTCATTACTTTCTTCAAGCGGATTGCTACCTGTCCGGCTATCGTCTGTGTTCAGAACGTTTGCCAAAGCTTCATCTATCTCTGCATTTTGTGCCATGTTGTCGGAATTATCTTTACTGGTATCAGTATTATTATTTAAACTGTCGTTCATCGTCTTCTTTTTTTTGAAAAACATATCGCTATTGTAGTGGTCAATAATTTTGCCAAACATTAAAATACGACAAAATGGCGGACCTGTTCAATTTTAATTTATTGAATTAAGAATGTAAAGTATGACAAATCGTTAATGGCAGAATGATTAAAATGTCTGTGTGTCCAACTTAGCCTAAGAACTTTGTGTTTGAGCATTACGCCCCCACAACTTAGGGGAAGTCTCCGTTGGACATCTTGTTATACAATCCGAAATTAACCATTCATACCATATAAATCAAACCCTATTTCCAGAATATCCTGAGATACTGCAACATATATTCGCATCCAAAAGCTCTATAAGGTACAATTCAAGTGGATCACTTATTTCAACCGAAACCTGATTCAACGTTAACCCCGCCTTGCTTTAAACCTATCTGGCAATAACATACCTTTGCAGCGTTTAATAAAAATAAATGTCTGTAATAAAACCTTTTTTGAGATTAAGCGGTTTGGAGCCGCTTGTGTTGCGCCCTGAAATGAACTTTGTGAATGTTGGAGAGCGTACCAATGTTACCGGCTCTAAAAAATTTGCACGGCTGATTCGGGAAAACAAATACGAAGAAGCGCTTTCTGTAGCCCGTCAACAAGTAGAAAGCGGCGCACAGATACTGGATGTTAACATGGACGATGCCCTTCTGGATGGTGTGTTGGCCATGACAACCTTCATTAATCTCCTGCAGGCCGAACCAGATATTGCCAAAATCCCGGTAATGCTGGACTCTTCGAAGTTTGCCATTATTGAAGCGGGATTGAAATGTATTCAGGGCAAGTGTATCGTAAACTCTATATCACTTAAAGAAGGGGAAGAAAAGTTCATAGAGCAGGCAGAAATATGTCATAGTTATGGCGCCGCTGTAATTGTGATGGCCTTCGATGAATCGGGACAGGCTGACACACTGCAAAAGAAGGTGGACATATCACAGAGAGCTTATGATATTCTTACTCAAAAAGTTGGCTTCCATCCGGAGGACATCATTTTCGACCCTAATATCTTTGCTATAGCAACTGGTATTGAGGAACATAATAATTACGGTGTTGACTTCATTGAAGCTACACGAATCATAAAACAAAGAATGCCCCTTACGCGAGT